>NZ_JBEXQJ010000025.1:0-141230 GCF_040612515.1 Streptomyces sp. NPDC006372
TTCCACCCCTGGCTGCCGCCCCGGTTGCGGGCGCGCGGGCCCCGGCCGCTCACCGCCGGCATCGGCTCGAAGGCGAATTCGCCTTCGAGGGGCCCTCCTCGTCACCAGCGCTCGCGCGCGCTCAGCAGATCAGCGGGCGACCGCCTTCGTCGCCGCGCTCACCGCCGACCCGTCCTTGTGCCCCGCGCGACGGGCCGTCACCTTCACGGTGATCTTCTTGCCCTGCTGCGCCGCCTTCAGCACGAGCGAGGACTTCGTCGCCCCGCTGATCGCCGTGCCGTTCGCGTACCACTGGTACGCAAGGGAGGACACCGCCGGGCTCCACGTCCCGGCCGACGACGTCAGCGTCTTACCGACCGCGACGGTCCCGCTGATCACCGGCGGCTTGGTCGCCTTGGGCGCGTCGCCCTCGGCCACGGTCACCGACGGCGAGGACGCCGACCCGCTCTGCCAGCCGCTCCTGACCGCCGTCACGGTCACGCTGATCTTCTTGCCGGCCTGCGCCGCGGGGATCCGGTACGCCGACGCCGTGGCACCGGCGATCGCGGCCCCGTCCGCCTTCCACTGGTACGTGTACGACGTCGGCGCCGCCGACCAGGTGCCCGGCGCGGCAGTGACCTCGGCACCCACCTTGGGCGTGCCGGTCACCTTCGGTGCCGCCGTGTTCGACAGCTCGGGCCGGGGCGTCACGGTGAAGGTGCCGCGCTGGAACTCCCAGCCGCGTGTGATCACGCTGACGTTCCAGGTGCCGGTCGCCGCGCCCGTCAGGTCGACGGTCGCGGTCACCGTCCGGTTGTCCGCGGCGACCGAGTCCGCCTGCGCCGTGATCGTCTTGCCGGCCTGGCTCAGCCGGACCGTGACGTCCTTCCCGAGCGCGGTACCGGTGACCGTGAGCTTCACCTTGCCGCCGGCGGCGCCCGTGTCCGGGCTGACGGCGGTGACGTCCGTCTTCTCCGTGCCGCACAGCGCGGACGAGCAGATGAGTTCGGCGCTGTAGGCCGTACTCGACGCCTTCTCCGGCAGGCCGAGCAGGAACAGCGACGGCGCGCTCCCGGAGGACGAGCCCTGGACGCCGCAGTCGTAGTCCTCCGGGTAGAAGCGCGTGCAGCCGTTCTTCCAGGTGGACGTGTCGTACAGCACGGGTACGGCCTTGACGTCGGCGCCCGCCGTGTCCTTGATGTCGGTGTCGAACCGGTCGAAGCCCGCGGTGGGCAGCGCCGCGCATACGGCGGTGCGCGACTCGTCCAGCGTGCCGGTGACCGGCCCGTATCCGAAGGCCACCGACGGCACCTTCACGCACTCCGGGGCGGGCCCGTCGGCGGTCGCGATCCGCAGCCGGTCCAGGCGGTACTCGGGCGCCGCCTTCAGATGGGCGGGCGTCTGCACGAGCACCTGGTGGGTGGTCGAACCGCTCACCGCGCAGGACGTGTTGCGGAAGGAGCACTCCACTCGGCCGTCCCCGGCCACCACCGCGCTGTTGGCGGTACCGAGCGCGTCCCGCACGTCGACATGGACGACGTCGGTCGCCGCGCCGGTGGTCACCTGGTGGCAGTTGATGGTGCCCGGCGCCGCGTACGCGCTCTTCAGGGACGCCCCGCCGACCTTCACCGCGGCGGTCTTGCCACAGCCGGAGGCGGATGCGCTCTCCGTGACGTCACGCCGGGTCAGGGAGTACGTCGCGGCCTCGTCCCGGCCGGTCACCAGTACGGTGTGGGCCTTGCCCGGGGTCAGCGAACAGATCGTCCAGCCGTCGGTGGTGGCGTAACGGTCGCAGACCCGCTTGCCGTCGGAGTCCAGCACCGAGAACCCGGCCGGAGCGGTGCCCGAGGTCGCGGTCAGCTGGAGCAGTTCCGCCGTCGAGTGCGCGTCGGCCGGGATGCCCAGGCAGTGCGAGAAGACGCCGTCGCCCGTGGTCAGCGTGGCCTTGGCGCCGCCCGGGGCGAAACTGCCCGCGGGCAGGGCGGGGCAGCCCTCGGCGGCGTCGGTGCGGTGGAAGGCGACCCGGTAGGGGCCGGTGGCCGTGTCGCCGCTGTCCTCGGTGTGCACCAGCGCGCGGAACGGTGCCTCACCGGTCAGCGCGCAGTCACCGTCGCGGAGCGCCTCGCTGTCGCACTGCGGGGTGCCCGCACGATCCAGAACCTCCACCTCGGGGGTCAGCCCGGCCGAGGAGTTCGCGGTGAGCGCGGCGATCCGGGCGTCCTTCGGCACGGGCAGCGTCAGGCAGTCGTACTGCCCGGCCGTGCTCAGCTCGCCCTTGTACAGGCCGGTCCCGATCTCCTCGCAGCCGGCGTCGGAGGCCCGGTCGAACACGACCAGCCGGTCCCGGGAGGCCTCGAAGGGGTAACTGCCCAGGACGGCGGTGTACGTACCCGCCTCACGGATCCGGCACGGGTCGGTGCCGGAGTCGCACACGGTCAGCCCTTCGGCGTCGTACACCCGGACCGCCCCGGCCGACCGGTCCTCGTCCACGGCGTGCACGGTGTACGGCCCGGCCCGCCCGGCGGCGAAGGTGTAACAGAGGTCGGTGCCGAAGTCCTGCGGCTTCAGCGGCCCGAACGGCAGGACGGAGGCGGTCGTGCAGCCCTGCGGGTCGTTCAGCCGGCGCACTTGGAGCGCGTAGGCGGCGGGGAAGCCGCCCTCCGAACGCGAGACGGTCGACAGCACCCGGTAGGGGCCGTCGCCGGGCAGCACACAGCTGTCCTCGCCGTCCTCCGGGAAGCGCTCGCAGATCCGGGCGCCGGTCTCGTCGGTGATCCAGGCGACCGACTCGCCGTACACCTTCCGCTGCAGGTTCAGCCTGATCCGCTCACCGGGCCGGGCCTCGAAGGCCTGGCAGTCCACGGCCAGCGGGCTCGCCGCGCTCCGGATCACGGCCGGCTGGTCCCAGCCGGTGCCGACGGGCCCGGCGCAGCCGCGGTTGTCCGAGCTGAGCGGGACGACGGTCAGTTCGGTCTTCTCGTCGTCCACCCAGCCGCTGTTGACGACCTTGAGGGTGTACGTACCCGCCGCGGGCACCTGGCACCAGCCCTCGGTGCGGGCCTCGTCGGCGTAGCAGTCGACCTGGGCACCATCCGCGTCGTACAGCTCTGCGTGGGCGTTGTTCCCGCTGTCCTTCAGGGTCACCAGGTGCGGACCGGCCGAGCCGGCGGTCACGGTGAAGCAGGCGCTGCTCTGCGCCGGAACGGTCTCCCTGCCGACAGCCTCCCCCGGGTCGCCGAACGGCGCGAGCGCGAGCGGCGCGCACTCGGGCCCGTCGGCCTGGCCGACCTCGGCCGCGGCCCCCACCGCGGTCCCCGCCCCCGTCAGGCTGAGCAGCGGGACGAACAGCGAGACGGCGACGGCTGACGCGACGCCCCGTCCTCGTCCCGCACGCGCTCTCCATCTCGGTCCGGGTCTCGATCTCGGTCTCAATCTCGGTCTCGGACGCACGTCGGTTCCCGACATGGCAATCCCCCCTGGATCAGTGGTCGTTGGCGAGATGCTCGCACACAGATACGACACACCGCCCCCGAGATACAGCCTCCCCGGCCCATTCCGGCCCACCCCGGCCCGCCTCGAATTCGCGTGCCCCACCCCGCCCACCCCGCTACGGTGCGGCGAGTGATCGAGATTCCCCGCGAACTGGCAGCATCACAGGAGAAGTTCAACGGCGAGGCAGGCCGCGCCTTCATCGCCGGACTGCCGGAGCTGACGGCCGGCTTCCTCGACCGCTGGGAGCTGAGACCCGACGGGGCCCCCATGCACGGCGTCTGCGCCCTGGTCCTCCCGGTGCTCCGCGCCGACGGCACCCCCGCGGCCCTCAAGCTCCAGATCCTCGACGAGGAGAGCGAGGGCGAACCGGTCGCCCTGCGCGCCTGGGACGGCGACGGAGCGGTCCGCCTCCTCGACCACGACCAGCCCACCGGCACCATGCTGCTGGAACGCCTGGACGAGACCCGCATGCTCTCCGAGGAACCGGATCCCCACCGGGCCGTCGTCACCATCGCGGAACTCCTCACCCACCTCACCTCCTTCCCCGCCCCACCCGGCCTGCGCCACCTCGGCGACATCGCCCGCGCCATGCTCGACCGGACCCCGTGGGCACTCGACCGCATCCCCGACCCCGAGGCCCGCCGCCTCGTCGCCGACTGTGCCGCCGCGGTGCGCGAAGTCGTCGACGAACCGGGCGACCGCCTCCTGCACTGGGACCTGCACGACGAGAACGTCCTGGCCTCCGACCGCGCCCCCTGGCTCGCGATCGACCCCAAGCCCCTGGTGGGCGACCCCGGCTTCGAACTCTGGCCGGCCATCGACAACCGCTACGACCCCGGCGACATCCTCTGGCGCTTCGACGCCATGACCGACGTCCTCGCCCTGGACCGCCCCCGCGCCCGAGCCTGGACCCTCGGCCGCCTCCTCCAGAACGCCCTGTGGGACATCGAGGACGGCCGCCCCCTGGACGACGACCAGCTGGAAATCGTCCGCAGACTGAAATAGCCCGGGTAGCGCATTTTATTTCAAAAATTAAGCGAGATGCACGCCGCTACGCGCAGGATTAGCCTTGAAGCATGACTACAACACAGACACGAGACGCCATCTACTACGTCGTAGAAGGCGACACCCTCTCCGAGATAGCCGAGTTTTTCGGAACCACGGTCGCGAAGCTCCAGCATCTGAACAATATCCCTGACCCGGATGTGATCCGGGTCGGCCAGCGCCTGGTCATCTCCCATTCAGGAAACGGCTTCGTTCCGTTCCCCGGAAAGCGGTGGTTCCAGCATCACCCGAACAACAAGGTCGTTCTCGCGATGGCTCGCCGCCTGCAACAGGAAGGCTGTGGCACCTATCAGCCGCCGGAGCCGGACATGAAGTGGTCGTCGGCGGACAAGGCCTCGTACAAGAAGTTCCAGGAAAAGAATGGGTTCAGCGGCCCCGACGCGGACGGCATACCGGGGAAGCTGACCTGGGACAGGCTCAAGGTTCCCACGCCTTCCGCCTGACCGCGACGGCGTGAATTCAAACAAGGCCGATCGGCTCACAGTCGACCGGCCTTATTGAGCGATGATGCGGCCCGAAAATGGGGCGACCAGTCCCGGTGACCGTCGATAAACTCACGAACATGATGATCCGTACCGCGTCTCCGGACGACGCGCCTGCGATCGGTGGTCTCAAGGTTCGGGCGTGGCGTGCCGCCTACTCGCGGTTCATGAGTCACGCGTACCTCGACGCCTTGGACCCGGCGGACGAGACGACGGACTGGGCCGAGTATCTGGCTGCGATGCCGGACGCCCACCGGCTCTGGGTGCTGAGCGACGCGGGGGATGTGGTCGGCTTCGGTACCGGGCTGGGGCGTCGGCTCTTCACGTACGCCGTCGCTGACCTCGAAGTCCGTGGTCATGGCCCGCTGTGCGTGTACGCCTACCTGCCCAACGAGGTCGCTCAGCACTTCTACCGCCGGGCCGGCTTCGCACCCGACGGCCGCGCCCGCGTCGAGGACGGCGACGGTCCAGGCGTGCCTGAGGCGAGGTTCGTCAAACCGTTCCGACCGTGAAAGACCCCAGGTCCGTCAAGCACTGACCTGGGGTCCCAAGGGAGCCCCCTGTCGGATTCGAACCGACGACCTACGCATTACAAGCCCTAGCCATGACTTGACGGGTGGTTCCGGACCCTGGGTCGGTGTCCGGAACCACCTGGTCAGAGCATGTGAGCCGTGAGTGCCTATCCGCCGCGCGGCGGGTTGTGACGCACCGTCCGTTCACGCATCGCTCACGCAGACGTGTGAGAGGAGACCGCCTGCATCAGGCAGAACTCGGCCCGTGGCCTGCGGCGCACGTCGCAGGCCACCAACATGTCTCCCAACGCCGACACATAGGAGACTTTGAAGAGACCGGTCAAAAGAGGTCGAGCTCGGCGGACTCGACGGCTCCCAGCATGCTGCACTTGCCGGTTTCCCCGTCAACGGCTACGTGCCCCACGCCGATGGCCATGTCCCGGAAGTCTCCGCTGCGGAGGTAGGCGTCCGACTGGCAGTCGAAGTAGAAGACAGCGCCCACTTGAGTGCGCTCCCCTTCCACGAGGGCCAAGGGGGTGACGCCCGGCCCAGCCCGCTCGTCCAGGAACCGCTGGGCCAGCTTGGCCGCCTGTTCGATGTCCAGCATCAGTCGGTCCTCGCTGCTGACGGTAGGTTGGGACAGCGGGCTGTGGCGTTGATCTTCGCGGCCCGCTGTCCATGGCGAGGCGCTTCTCAGAGCAGGTCGCGCGCCATCATGTCCTCCGCCTCCTCCCGAGTGATGAAAGAACACGATCCGGTGCTCATGTCGACTGCTACTGGAAGATTTCCGCCGAGCTGCATGTCGTCACGGCCGTGATCGAGATAGTCGACATGGTCGTAGGGAGCGATGAACCGCCCTCGGTCTGTGAAGCAGTACTCAGGAATGATCCTCACGTTGGAGGACGGTCCCCATGTCCTGCTCTGTTCCGCGAGGAACTCCGCGGCCCTGCGCTCGGCTTCTTCCCGGTCGAGCATGTCAGTTTGTCCTCATGAGGTAGTAGTCACGGTACGTCGATTTCGCCGGATTGGCCTTGCCCTGCTGGAAGTCGAGGAAGACCACCTTCCCGTCGATGTTCACGACGTTGAAGTAGTGCCCCAGGCCCCTCCTCGGCCATGCTCCTACTATTGCTCGCGCGCCGGGCCCCCATCGCAGCACCTCGCTGACGATGACGTTCAGGCCGCCTACCTTCCGGAACGCCTGACCCGTCAGAGCAGACACCTCAGCACGTGTCATCGGGCGATCGGCCCCGGCCACCGCGTTCGGGTTCCGGCCAGCCATCAGGTCGTCACCCGCGGTCGCGCACAAGCCGCAGTTCATCTCACCGCCCTCGGGGTTGATGCGGTTCTTCGACGACGGGGTCTCCGGCGTGTAGTAGGAAAGTCCGAACCGCGTCGTGCTCGGCTCCCCGTAGTACCGTCCCCCGCCGGGCTCGACAGCGGCCCTTCGCCAGCCTGTGAGACCACCGAGGCCGGTGACCGCGATCTGCTGGGCGAGATCGTCCGCAGCGTCGGCGTACAGGTCGGCCAGGGCGTCGCAGCCCTGCTGGCGGAGCATGTACTCGGCCCGGTAGAGCCGGTAGGCGGGGCGGACGGGGAGGTACTTGTCGACGAAGGTGCCAGCACCGCCGTTCTGGCCGGTGGCGGCGTCATACGCGTCGCCGAGGAACTCGAATGGGGCTTTCAGCCCCTGGATGAAGCCATCACCGAAGATCTTGAGCCCCTCGCCGAGGCTGTCGACACGCTCGTTTGGATCCTCCGGTGTCAGGCCGCTGGGGTCGGTGAGCAGGGTGGGCTGGTTGTCGGCGTACGCGTACGTCGAGACGTACGGGGTGGTGAGGCTCCTCGTTGCCGGGTCGGGGCGGTTGAAGCGGCCGGTGGTGGTGTTGTACTGGCGGGCGTGCAGGTCGAGGTTGCCTGTGGTGGTCTCGTAACGGGCGCCCGTGTAGGACGGGGTGCTTGCGGGGGCGCCGCTGGTGACCGTGTTCAGGACACGGGTGCCGAAGGGGTCGTAGGCCCAGCGCTGGTGGAGCGTGCCGGTGCTGCCCGCCACGTCGACCGGGGAGCCCTGGGTGTCGTGGTGGTAGTAGAAGAGCGCGCCTGAGCCGGTCTTGGTGGCGGTGGGCTGTCCCAGGGGGTCGTAGCGGTAGGACTGCTTAAGCGCCCAGGCGCTGTCGTACTCGGTGGCGAGGATCGGTAGCGGGCCGTTGGGGTCCCACTGCGTGCGGCTGGTGACCGTCCCGTCCTTGGTGGTGGTGACCTGGTTGCCGCTGGCGTCGTGGTCGTAGGCGTAGGTGCTGCCGGCGACCGTGGCGGCGGAGATCTGTCCGGTCAGGTCGTAGGTGTAGGTGTCCGCTCCCGCCTTGGTTTGGTTGCCCTCGCCGTCGTAGTCGTAGGTGGTGGTCGTGGTGCCAGTGGCGGTGGACGTGAGCTGGTCGGCCGCGTCGTAGGTGTAGTTGGTGTTGGTGGTGCCTAGGGTGGAGGTCAGGCGGTTGCCGACCTTGTCGTAGGTGTAGGCCGTGGTGCGGGCGGACGCGCAGCCGGCTACCCAGGGCTGGGGGGCGCAGCCTGAGGTGAGGCGGCCTGCCGCGTCGTAGGTGAGGTCCCAGCCGCCGGTGCCGACACTGGCCCGGGTGACGTCGACGTGAGTGGGCAGTCCAGCAGCGGACAGAGTGAGAGCCGTCTTGGTGACGGTGGTCCCGGCCTTGGATGACGTGACGGCGGTGAGCCGGCCCGCCCGGTCATAGGCGCGGTCCTCGGTCTCGGTGTTGGGCAGCGCCGATTTGGTGAGGTTGCCCGCAGCGTTCCAGGTGTAGTTGGTGGTGACTCCGTCGGCGGTCATGGATGACGTGCGGCCGTCGTTGTCGTAGGCGTAGTTGATGGTGTTGCCGTCGGAGTACTTGCGGGTGAGCATCTGCCCGGCGGCGTCGTAGGTGTAGGAGAAGCCGCGGGTCTTGGTGAGGTTGCCCACCGCGTCGTAGTCGAAGTCCTCGGAGATCGTCGCGTTGGCGCGGGTCGTCATGCGCCCGGCGGCGTTGTAGCCGAAGCTCACGTCCGGCGTCGAGTCCGAGTAGTCCACCTTGGTGGGCAGCCCGCGGGTGTCGAAGGCGTAGCTGGTGGTGCCGCGCGGGGTGGTCTTCTTGGTGAGGTTGCCCTCGGCGTCGTACGCGTACGAGGTCACGCGGTCCAGCGGGTCGGTGACCGCCGTCAGGTGGCGGGCCGCGTCGTAGCCGTAGGCGGTCGTTTGGTTGTTGGCATCGGTTCGCTTGGTGACGTTGCCTGCGGCGTCGTATTCGTAGGTCGTCTTTGCGCCGTCAGGGGCGGTGACCGTGGTGAGCTGGTCGAGCTTGTCGTACCCGTAGGTGGTGGCGCGCTTGTCGGCGTCGGTGCGCTTGGTGACGTTGCCCGCCGCGTCGTACTCGGTCCTGGTCGCCCCGTCGAGCGGGTCGGTGACAGTGAGGAGGTTGCCGGCCGCGTCGTAGCTGTTGGTGGTGGTGTACTGGGCCGGGTCGGCGCCGGTGGCATTACCGCGGGGGTCGACGGTAGTGGCCTGGCGGCCGTCGCCGTCGTAGGTCCAGCTTTCCTTGTTGCCCAGCGGGGAGGTGCGGCTGAGCAGGTTGCCGTCGGTGTCGTAGGCGAATGTGGTGGCCTTGCCGAGTTGGTTGGTGGAGCTGGTCAGTCGGTTGTTCTTGTCGTACACCGAGGAGACGCTCTTGCCGAGGGCGTCGGTGACCTTGGTGACGTTGTCGACCGCGTCGTAGGCGTAGGTGGTCGTCTTGCCCAGCCTGTCGGTGGACTTGACGGGCCGGTTCACGGCGTCGTACTCGGTGCCGGCAGCCGCGCCGCTGGGGTCGGTGACCTTGGTGCGGTTGCCTGCGGCGTCGTAGGCGTAGCTCGTACTGTAAGCGGCCGGATCGGCGCCGGTGACGTTACCGCGGGCGGAGACCGTGCTCAGCAGTCGGCCGAGCTTGTCATAGGTGTAAGTCGTCTTGTTGCCCAGCGGGTCTGTCTCGGAGGTGAGACGGCTGCCGGAATCGTAACTACGGGTGACGGACTTGCCCGCCGCGTCGGTGGTCTTGGTCAGGTTCCCGACGTCGTCGTACTCATAGCGGGTGATGTTGTCGGCCGGGTCCTTGGCCGAGGTCAGCTGTTCGGCGCCGTTGTAGCCGTAGCTGGTGGTGCGGCCCAGGGGGTCGGTGGCGGTGCTGAGCAGACCGCGGCCGTCGTAGGTGTACTTCGTGGTGTAGGCGGCCGGGTCGGCTCCGGATGCGTTGCCGCGGGGGTCGGTCTTGGAGGTGATGCGGCCTGCGCCGTCGTAAGTGAAGGTGCTCTTCTCTCCGAGCGGGGTGGTGACCGAGGTGCGGTTGCCCTTCGCGTCGTACCCGTACGTCGTGGTCTTGCCGCGCGGGGTGGTCACGGTCGCCAGGGCACCGAGCGCGGTGTACGTGTACGTCGTTTTGCCGCTGAGCGGATCGGTGCTGGAGGTCAGCCGGTTGGACGCGTTGTAGGTGTACGTCGTCTTGTTGCCGCGGCCGTCCGTGTGGCTGAGGATGTTGCCGGCGCTGTCGTAGGTCCAGCTCTCCTTGTAGCCGAGGGACGCTGGCGCGCTGCGGGTGAGCATGCGTCCGGCGCTGTCGTACGTCATCGACGTGGTGTTGCCGCGCTGATCGGTGATCTCGACCGGGCGCAGGTAGCGGTCGTAGGTGTAGGAGACCTTCTTGCCGTAGGGGTCGATGCTCTCCATCAGCACGTTGGCGGCGTAGATGTCGGTCCACACTCCGCCGTCCGGGGCTGTCATGTGGGACTCTTCGCCGCCGCTGTCCCAGGTGAAGGACGTGGTCTTGCCCTTCTGGTCCGTCTGGGACTTGATCCTGCCGTTGGTCTCATAGGTGTTGGAGACCTTGCCACCCGCCGGATCGGTGATGGAGGACAGCCGCTTGTCGGCGTTGTAGCCGTAAGAGGAGACCTTGCCCGCCGGATCGGTGACCGAGGTCAGCAGGCCATCCGTGTAGGCGTAGGAGACCGACGTGGCATCGGGGAGGCTGACCTTGGTGACCCGGCCGTCGGCGTTCACAGTGAAGCCGGTGGTGCGGCCGGCGGCGTCCTTGACCGAGGACAGCTTGCCGGACGTGTACGTCAGTGTCAGGCCCTGCCCGCCGCCGTCGACGACCGACGTGAGCTGACCGGTGCTGCTGAAGGTGCGCTTGGTGTGGTCAGGGGTGGTGACGGTGTAGGTGCTGCTGCCCTTGACCAGCTTCGCGGCCGAACCCGCCGGCGCGGTGTACGTGCCGTCGCTCTTCTGCGTGAAGACGAACTTCGCCCCGTCGTCGGCCTGATAGGTGACCTTGCCGGAGGCCACCGTCAGTTTCACATCGAAGGGCGTGGCCCAGCCGCGCCCCAGCAGACCGGTCGCCGTGGAGTCGGAGCGGTACGTGCGCTCAAGGGTCACCTGCTTGCCGACGCCGACCAGTTGGGCGTCAGTGAGCTGTTCGAAGAACATGCCCGTGGCCGTGTTGACCGGGTCGGCGCGGTGAGCCTGCGCGTAGCAGGAGCAGATGCCGGCCTGGGCACCCGGGATGTCCGGGGTGTAGAACGCCTCGATCAGCGGAGAGGTGGTGCCGTTCGGACTGTAAGTACCGTCCGAACCCATGAGGTAGACGTGGGCGTAGTACTTCTTGCCGTCCTCAAGATGTCCGCCAAGCGCGCTCGAACTCCACCAGAAGCATTCGTCGCCCGCATGAGACCCGCCGTTGTTCGGCCACCAGCCATAACACCAGGCTCCACTGTCCAGATGCCCCTTTCCCTCCGGATCGTAGGTGGCCTTGTCGATCTCCTCGGCCTTGACGACCGTTCCCGCCTCGTTCCGGAGAAGCAGCAACAACCTCGAATAGGACGAACCGGTGCCGGAGGAGAACTTCACGTGCCCGCCGATCGAGAGGGTCCCCGGCCACACCCCGGACGAGCCCGACACCCACGCCGGATCAGCGGTTGCCGCCGCCGCGAGGGGCCGGCGCGTCGGGCTCCCCTCAGCGAGGAAGCGGCGCTCGACGGCGCCCTTGGCGGGCCGAGGATGGGGTTTGCCCACCGGCTTCCTGGCGGGTGAGTCCCGGTAGCGGCGCATCGGCGACAGCTCGTCCCGGGACTGCTTCACCTGCTTGCGCCGCTCCGCCAACGTCATGGCCTGGGGCGGCTTCGGCAGGTCCGCCGCCGTCCGAGCCTTGAGTTGTTCAGCGGCGGCCGGGGTGGAGGCAGGTTGCTCGGGGAGAGCCCAAGCCGGTACGACACCGATTGTGGCCATCATGGCCAGAACCAGCAGGGCTATGACTGATCTTCGTGATCTCTTCCGCACTGTGCATCCCTTGCGTGACGGCTGTGAACGAAGCGCAGGGTTGATCCTTGATCAGGAGGCGTGGGAAATAACTTGTAGTTTGCAGCTATGGCTGGATCTGCAACCCCTGCCCGGACCGATATGGTGCAGAGCCCCTGGCCGGATGGGCGCCCAGTGAAGAACTCTCTTCCAAATATGGCTGGAACATGCCAACCAGGTTGCTTTTCGTCCGTGCGTGGCCAAGCTGCCACACGCGGAGTGGGCCGACGGAACCGCCCTGTACTACTGGGTCAACAACTACGCCTTCGGCGCCCCCTATTGGCTGCGCCCTGTGCTCGACGTCATCGTCGACAACCCAGTAGGCGTCGCCGCGATGACTTGGGGGCCACTTGCCCTGGAGATTGCCCTGGCGGCCGCGCTGCTCATGCCGCAGCGGGTCCGCTGGATGCTGCTGCCCGCGGGCATCCTCTTCCACCTCTCCATCGCAGTCGTCATGGGGCTTTGGAGCTTCGCCCTCGCCATGTGGGCCGGCCTCCTCCTACTCCTGTCGCCCCTTGGTCACGACCCCGACTTCAAGGGCCTCCTCCGCCGCAGACACGGCCAGCCCGGGGCAGCTCGGCCAGGGGCTGGCGAACCCGCCAAAGAGCGTGTCCCCGCCTGAACGCCAATCTGATGAACAACCCGCCGCGCCGGCGGCACCAAGAAAGGACTCCACCTGCCATGCGCACCTTCAAGACGGTCACCGTGGCTCTCGGCTCTGCTGCCGTGCTGGCCGCCGGAAGCTCACCTGCAGCAGCTGACACCAGTGCGGAGAGGGAATGGACGGCCTCACACGGGACAGCCAGCGCATCAGGAACCAGCTGGGCGGAACCCGGAACCATATTCGTCCGTCCGTTCGTGATCAAGGGAGAGCTCTCGAACACCGGCTCCGAGTGCTACTCGGCCTGGATCACGTTCACGCATGACCTCACCCCAGGCATACCGAGCAAGAACGCCACGCAGTGCGGCGCTGGAACCGCGCCCGTGAACTTCCGCGGCTCACTCCCGTCACTCGGCACTGTCTCGATCAAGATATGCCGAGGGAGCACCGCCACTACGGACTGCGGACCCTCATCATGGCTTTGATCAGGACAGCTCCGGTCTCAGCGCCACCACGCTCGGATGTCCCCGTCGGTGTGGCTGTACACCTCGGCCTTTTGGATGCGAGTGGTCTTAGCAGGGTGCCAGCCGCACCGGGCGGAGCGTTCCTTCCCGGTGAGGCCGGCGGCGCCTGAACGCTGCCGAGGCCACCGCCAAGCTGGTCCCGCTCCAACGCAAGGGGGAGGCCGAAGAGGCCGCGCGGAAGGCCGAGAAGGCTCGGGAGAGCGCGCCAAGAAGGCCCAGGCCGAAGGCAAGAAGAAGAGCCGACGGAAGAAGGCCAAGAGGTGGGACGATCGCCCTCCGCTCACGCATCGCGCACGCAAGCAGAGTCACGGCGTCTCGGCCGTGAGACACGCCCGCCCTGAGCAACAGAAAACCCCAGGTCACGGGCTATGTGACCTGGGGTTTCTCGGAGCCCCCTGTCGGATTCGAACCGACGACCTACGCATTACAAGTGCGTTGCTCTGGCCAGCTGAGCTAAGGAGGCGCCGCGCACTACAACGCCGTACGCGAGGGCGCCACCACTGTACACAGGGCCCGTCACCCCGAGCCACGGAGTTCCGCTCGGGGTGACGGGTCACTCGACCTCGTACTCGAAGCGGTACGCCACGGCCGTCTCACCGTGCCGTGCGGTGAAGCCGCCCTTGCCCTTCAGTCCGGCCAGTTCCCCGCTGCCCGACCCCGGCACCACCTCGAACGCGCAGTGCACGGTGCCCTCCTCGTCGAACCAGCCCCGTTCCTCGACGGCGAAGCTCCCCTCGCGTCCGTCGACGCGGCCGGTGATCAGCTCCATGCCGCTGAAGGAGCCGGTCGTCGCGGTGACGTAGACGATGGAGTACCCGCAGATCGTCCCGGCCGCCTCGATGCCGCCGCTGAAGGTGTTCCGGACGGAGGCGTGGGCGAGGCGGGGGTTGGCGTCCTCGCCGGGGCCGATCACCTTCTCCTGCCAGTCGGCGAAGGTGAACTGACCGGTCGTGGTGGTAGCAGCGGTGGTGGTCTGCGGTGCGGGCATGGCTGGGTCCTCACGGGTCGGGTTCGGCCTGGTGAGACCACTTTCGCCGCCGTACCTGACATCTCCTGTCAGGTACGGCGGCTCACGCCGGACAATGGCCCTCATGCGCGCCGACCGGCTCCTCTCCCTGCTCCTGCTGCTCCAGAACCGCGGGCGGATGACCGCGCCCGAGCTCGCCGCCGAGCTGGAGGTGTCGGTGCGCACCGTCTACCGGGACGTCGAGGCGCTGGGCGCGGCGGGTGTGCCGGTGTGCGCGGACCGGGGGCCTGAGGGCGGCTACCGGCTGATGGACGGGTACCGGACGCGGCTGACGGGGCTGACCGACGCCGAGGCGGGTTCGCTGTTCCTCGCGGGGATGCCCGGACCGGCCCGGGATCTCGGGCTGGGGGCGGTGCTGGCGAGTGCCCAGCTGAAGGTGCAGGCGGCGCTGCCCGCGGAGTTGGCCGGGCAGGCGCGGCGGGTTCAGGAGCGGTTCCATCTGGACGCGCCGGCCTGGTTCCGGGAGGCCGATCCGGTGCCGTGTCTGGAGGCGGTCGCGGCGGCCGTGTGGGATCAGCGGGTGCTGCGCGTGCACTACCGGCGGTGGCGGGGCGAGGTACGCCGGGAGCTTTGGCCGATGGGACTCGTCCTGAAGGGCGGCATCTGGTACCTGGTGGCCCTGGCGGAGGGAACCGTCCGCACGTACCGGGTGTCGCGGGTGCTGGCCGTGGAGGAGACCGGGGAGGTCTTCGAGCGTCCGGCCGGCTTCGATCTGGCAGCCCACTGGGAGGAGTCCTCCCGTCGGATGGAGGCCGCTCTCCGGCAGGGCGTCGCGCGGCTGCGGATCTCCCCGCGGGCCCAGCGGCTGCTGCCGATGCAGTTCGGGGCGGCGGGCGCCGAGGCGCTGCGCGAGGCGGGCGCGCCGGACGGGGACGGCTGGGTGGAGGTGGAGCTGGCCGTGGAGGCGGAGGCCGTGGCGGTCGGTGATCTGCTCCGGCTCGGGGCGGAGGCGGAGGTACTGGGGCCTCCTGAACTGCGGCGAGCCCTCATGACGGCGGTGGCGGCGCTCGCGGAGCGCTACCAGTGCCTCGACTAGGCCTCGAAAATTTTCCACGAAGTTCACAGGGGCGGAGGTACTGACAGACGACGTGAACGCCAGGTACCGTCCTGAGCCAGTTCACCCGCGTGGACTACACCACAACGGAAAACCGTCGTGGCACCACCTTCCTACTCGGATCGTCCGGCACGTTCCTGCCGGTAGAAGGGGTTCACTGATCATGGCCACTGTCTCGTTCGACAAGGCGACCCGGATCTACCCGGGCACCGAGAAGCCCGCCGTGGACGGGCTCGACATCCACATCGAGGACGGGGAGTTCCTCGTCCTGGTCGGCCCGTCCGGCTGTGGAAAGTCCACCTCGCTCCGGATGCTCGCCGGGCTCGAGGACGTGAACGGCGGCGCCATCCGCATCGGCGACCGCGACGTCACGCACCTGCCGCCGAAGGACCGGGACATCGCCATGGTGTTCCAGAACTACGCGCTCTACCCGCACATGACCGTCGCCGACAACATGGGCTTCGCGCTCAAGATCGCCGGCGTCAACAAGGCGGAGATCCGGCAGAAGGTCGAAGAGGCCGCGAAGATCCTCGACCTCACCGAGTACCTGGACCGCAAGCCGAAGGCGCTCTCCGGCGGTCAGCGCCAGCGTGTCGCGATGGGCCGCGCCATCGTGCGTGAGCCGCAGGTGTTCCTCATGGACGAGCCGCTGTCCAACCTGGACGCCAAGCTCCGTGTCTCCACGCGTACGCAGATCGCGTCGCTCCAGCGCCGCCTGGGCATCACCACCGTCTACGTCACCCACGACCAGGTCGAGGCCATGACGATGGGTGACCGCGTGGCGGTCCTCAAGGACGGCCTGCTCCAGCAGATCGACACCCCGCGCAACATGTACGACAAGCCCGCCAACCTCTTCGTGGCCGGCTTCATCGGCTCCCCGGCGATGAACCTCGTCGAGGTCCCGGTGACCGACGGCGGCGTGAAGTTCGGCAAGTCGGTCGTGCCGGTGCAGCGTGACGCGCTCAACGCCACCAGCGACAAGACGGTCACCGTCGGTGTCCGCCCCGAGCACTTCGACGTCTCCGACGCCGAGCAGGGCCTCGCGGTCACCGTGAACGTCGTCGAGGAGCTCGGCGCCGACGCCTACGTCTACGGCACCGCGAAGGTCGGCGACGACTCCAAGGACCTCGTCGTCCGCGTCAACGGCCGTGACGTCCCGGAGAAGGGCAGCCAGCTGCACATCGTGCCCCGCTCCGGCGAGACCCACGTGTTCTCGACCTCCAGCGGCGCGCGCCTCTCCGACTGACCACGCCGGACGGCAACCGCGAACGCCCAACCCCGGGTGAATCGCCCGAGTTGACGAAGAGGGCCCCGTAGAGCGCTGCGGGGCCCTCTTCGCTCTCTCCGAATACCCCGGCAGACCGGACATTTCGAGCGCTGTGCGTCAACGCTCTACCCAAAAAAGGAGGCTCTCTCATCCCCCGAACCGGTGACTAAATGTCTACAAACCACTACTGGGCGCTACCCTCACTCGCGTGAAGCACTCCAACACCCAACAGACGCGACGCGGCCGGGGCCCCGCCCGCCGGATCGGCCGCACCCTCGCTTTCGTCCTGCCCGTCGTCCTGGTGCTCTCCGGGACCCTCGCGGTCACCCGAGTCAACTGGTCGGGAAGCCCCTCCGACCCGGTGCTCACCGCAGCGGACACCGCCACGTCCGCCGGCACCCCGCGGGCCGTCAAGCGCGCCCCGCAGGAGGTCCTGCGCGACAGGCTGCTGACCGAGCTCCAGCGGGAGGACCCGGGCACCGCCCTCACCCACCTCCAGCAGGCCGTCAACGACCGCCCGTCGCTGGCGAAGCACTGCGCGTCCATCGCCCGCGCCCTCGGCCAGGCCGCCGTCCGGGTCTACGGCCCGACCCGCGCCCAGTCCTACGCCCGCCCGGTCTGCGACACCGCGTTCGCCACGGGGGTCGCGGCGGCGCACAGCTGAGCGCGCACCCGGAGCTGAGGGCGGGCCCGGAGCCGGGCGCACGTCCGGAGCCGGGCGCAGGCCCACAGCCCAGCGCACACCCACAGCCGAGCGCACGCCCACAGCCGTATGCCCGGGCGGGACGCCACGTACAGTTCGGTCTCATGAGCGATCCGAGCGCCGCGTCCCGCCCCGTGCAAGCCGTGGTACTGGCCGGTGGCCAGGGCTCCCGGCTGCGCCCGTACACCGACGACCGGCCCAAGCCGATGGTCGAGATCCCCGGGACGGGGACTCCGATCATCGGCCATCAGCTTTCCTGGCTCGCCGAGGAAGGCGTGACCGACGTGGTGGTCTCCTGCGGCCACCTCGCCGAGGTGCTCCAGAAGTGGCTGGAGACGGCCGATCTGCCCGTCTCCGTCACCACCGTCGTGGAGTCCGAGCCCCTCGGCCGTGGCGGCGGCCTCAAGTACGCCGCCACGCATCTGCCCCACCCGGACCAGCCCTGGTACGCCACCAACGGTGACATCTGGACGCGGTTCTCACTGCGGGACATGGCGGACTTCCACACCGAGCGCGACGCGGTCGCGACGGTGGCGCTGGCGCGGCCGCGGCTGCCGTGGGGGGCGGTTCAGACCGACGGTTTTGGACACATCACCGACTTCATCGAGGCTCCGCTGTCGACGTTCGAGATCAACGCGGGTGTCTACGTCTTCTCCCCCGAGTTCGCGGGGCTGTTGCCGGATCGTGGGGACCATGAGCGCACGACGTTCCCGCGCCTGGCCCGGGAGCACCGTCTGGCCGGGTTCACCATCCCGCAGGGGTCGTACTGGCGGGCCATCGACACGGCGAAGGATCTGACCGAGGCGGCGAAGGAACTGGCGGCCTTGGGGCGCTGAGAGCTCGGTTGTCCCGGTGCGTCGGCGGCTGCGGGTTCGTTGTGGTTTCTCGCGCAGTTCCCCGCGCCCCTGAAGTCCGCTGCTCCCCTCTACGCCAGAAGGGCCCCGCACCTCAGGAGTGCGGGGCCCTTCTGGCGTACTGCCGTCGGGTCAGCCCAGGAGGCCGCCCACCAGGCCCGGTTGGCCGGAGGACGAGGAGTCGTCGCCGGTGCCGCCGGTCGAGCCGGAGCCGCCCGTGGTCGAGCCGCCGGAGGTGGGGCCGGACGTGGTGCTCGGGGCCTGGCCGGCCGGGGAGGACTGGCGGGGCGGGGCCTGGCCGGCGCTGCCCTGGGTCTGGCTGGGCCGGCCGCCGGTGACGGTGCCGGACTCCGGGGTGGCGCCCGGCTGGGACGTGGTGCCCGCGCTGGGTCCGGCCGTGCCGGCCGTGGCGCCCTGGGTGGGCGTGGAGGAGGCGGACGGGGTCCGCTTGTGCTGCCGCTTGCCGGGCTCGTCCGGGAGCGGCGAGCCGGGCAGTTCGTTGCGCGGGGCCTCGCCGGGCCCGGGGACGACGACCCGGTCGGCATCGCGGACGGCGCCGCCGAGCAGCGAGCCGATGAGCAGCGTGAGGCCGGCGGCGACGGCGGTGACGAGGGCGCCCCGGCGCAGCACGTAGCCGCGCAGGTGCCAGAGGTCGGCGCGGGGGCCGAGGTGGCGCCAGGCGCTGCCGGCGAGGCGGCCGTCGACGGAGTAGACGGGGGCGCCGGCGATGATCAGCGGGGACCAGGCGGCGAGGTAGAAGATGTCAGGGGTCTCGTAGACGGGGACGCTCTTCCAGCTGACGGTGACCAGCAGGGCCGCCGAGAGCAGGGCGCCCAGGGAGGCGGCGACGCGCTGCCAGCAGCCGAGGACCGTCAGGACGCCGACGACGACCTGTGCGAAGGCGATCACGAGCCCGGCGCCGATGGGGTGCGCGAAGGCGAACTGGCGCAGGGGCTCGGCGACTTCCCAGGGGTGCAGGGTGTTGAGCCACTTCACCATGGTGCCGCGCTCGCCGCCGTCGAAGTAGACGGGATCGCACAGCTTGCCCATGCCGGCGTAGATGGAGATGAAGCCGAGGAAGACGCGCAGCGGGAGCAGGACGACGCCGAGGTTCATCCGGCGGCCCGGGTAGTAGGCGTGCCGGGCCGGGTCGTCGCCGTGACGTTTGACGCGCCGCTCGGTCCCGCCCAGTTCGTCGGTGAGGTCCTCGAACTCCGCCTCCCCGTAGGCGGGTTCGTCGTAGGCGCTGCCGACGGTGCGCATGGGCGGCAACAGCCGGGTGCCGTCGGCCTGTTCGCGGGTGCGCTGGTGGCCGACGACGGGGGTCTCGACGGTCCGGGTGAGGTCGTCCTCGTAGCCGTCGCCCCGGTAGCCGGTGCCGCCGTAGCCGCCGTCGTCGTATCCGGCGCCGTGGCCCGTGCCCTGGCCGGTGCCCACGCGGGAGATGACCTGGGTGGCTCCGGCGTCGGCGGCGGCCTCGTCGGGGTGGCGGACGCTCTCGTGCCGCACGGCCTGGAGGAGCCGGTGGGCGCCGGTGTCGTCGGGCGCGGATCTGCCGCTCCAGACGACGGGACGGCGGCGGGCGGGGCCACCGTCCGCCGCGCCCCCGGCGGTGGCGACGGGGATGCGGGCGGTGTCCTCGGCGGCGGTCATGTGCCGTGCGACCCGGGGGGACTGCACGCGACGTGTCGAGCCGCCCAACTGCACGCGGAAACTCGCGTGGTTGACGATGACCTGCGCCGGGTCGCTCGGCACCTTCACCATGCTCAGCGCGGGAGCGTCGTCGAGTCCCGACGAGCGGTCCCCCGTGGGTGTGCGGGGTGTTCTGGTGTCCACACTCATCTAACCGAGTGACGTCGGGATAGGACACTGCTTTGACCCGCCGGATCTGTCCGGACCCCGTCAAGCTTGCCCTTGTCGCCCCGATGACACCGGAATTACCCCGTACGGGTGAAGTTCCGGACGCTTGTTCAGCGGCGTCGGCGAGCCGCCTCGTACAGCACGATCCCGGCCGCCACACCGGCGTTGAGCGACTCGGCGCCGCCCGGCATCGGGATCCGCACCCGGAAGTCGCAGGTCTCCCCGACCAGCCGGGACAGTCCCTTGCCCTCACTGCCGACGACGATGGCGACGGGGCCGTCCAGCGCCTCGAGGTCACCGAGCTCCGACTCGCCGTCGGCGGCCAGGCCGACGACCGCGATGCCGGCCTTCTTGTACGCCTCCAGGGCCCGGGTCAGGTTGGTGGCGCGGGCGACGGGGGTGCGGGCCGCCGTACCGGCGGACGTCTTCCAGGCACCGGCCGTCATGCCGGCCGCGCGGCGCTCGGGGACGACGACGCCGTGACCGCCGAAGGCGGAGACGGAGCGGACGACCGCGCCGAGGTTGCGCGGGTCGGTGACGCCGTCCAGGGCGACGATCAGCGGGTCCTCACCGTCGTCGTGGGCGGCGGCCACCAGGTCCTCGGGGTGGGCGTACTCGTACGGCGGGACCTGCAGGACCAGGCCCTGGTGGTTGAGGCCGTTGGTCATCCGGTCCAGCTCGGGACGCGGGGCCTCCATGAGGTTGATGCCACCGCGCTCGGCGGCGACCTGGAGGGCCTCGCGCACCCGCTCGTCGTTGTCGATGAACTGCTGGACGTAGAGGGTCGAGGCCGG
Source organism: Streptomyces sp. NPDC006372 (assembly GCF_040612515.1). NCBI lineage: Bacteria > Bacillati > Actinomycetota > Actinomycetes > Kitasatosporales > Streptomycetaceae > Streptomyces > Streptomyces sp. NPDC006372. Next base: position 20,579 of record NZ_JBEXQJ010000025.1, read on the forward strand.
GACGCCCTCGCGCAGCGCCTCCAGGACCGGGTTGCGTCCGACGACCAGCTCGGACGTGCCCTTGCCGCCGCGGCCGCGCACGGTGGGCCGGCGGACGGCCTGCTTCGCCTTGGCGCCCGCGACGCGGTTCTTCTTGTGTCCCTTGCGCATCTCGGCGGGCGGGGTGGGGCCCTTGCCCTCGAGGCCCTTGCGCCGCTGGCCGCCACTGCCGACCTGCGCGCCCTTCTTGCCGGACATGCGGCGGTTGTTGGCTGCCATGACCTACCTGTCTCTGCTGTCGCCGTGAGGCGGTGAAGTGCGTACGTCTATGAAGTGTGCCGCCCGGAGGCCCGGGCGGCACAATCGATCAGCTGTGGTTCTCGTCCCAGCGCCGGTCTCAGCTTGCTTCCAGCTCTGGTCTCAGCGTGGGCCGAGGCTCCACCGCGGGCCCTGCGGGCTGTCCTCGATGACCAGGCCGGACTGGCTCAGCTGGTCGCGGATGGCGTCCGCGGTGGGCCAGTCCTTGCGGGCCCGGGCGGCCTCGCGCTGGTCGAGAACCATGCGGACCAGAGAGTCGACCACGCCGTGCAGGTCGTCGCCGCGGTCGGTCTCCCCGGCCCAGTGCTCGTCGAGCGGGTCGAGGCCGAGGACGCCGAGCATGGCGCGGACCTCGGCGAGCCGGGCCACCGCGGCTTCCTTGTCGTCGGCGGCCAGCGCGCTGTTGCCCTGCCGGACCGTGGTGTGCACGACGGCGAGCGCCTGCGGCACGCCCAGGTCGTCGTCCATGGCCTCGGCGAAGGCGAGCGGCACCTCGGGGGCGGGCTCGACGGCGCCGGCCTTCTCGACCACGCGCTGCACGAAGCCCTCGATCCGCGCGAACGCCGACTCGGCCTCGCGCAGCGCCTCCTCGCTGTACTCGATCATCGAGCGGTAGTGCGGGGTGCCCAGGTAGTAGCGCAGCACGATGGGCCGCCAGCGCTTGACCATCTCGCTGACCAGGACCGAGTTGCCGAGCGACTTGGACATCTTCTCGCCGCTCATGGTGACCCAGGCGTTGTGCACCCAGTACCGGGCGAAGTCGTCGCCGTAGGCTTTGGCCTGGGCGATCTCGTTCTCGTGGTGCGGGAAGACCAGGTCGAGGCCGCCGCCGTGGATGTCGAAGGCGGTGCCCAGGTACTTGTGCGCCATCGCCGAGCACTCCAGGTGCCAGCCGGGGCGGCCGCGGCCCCAGGGCGTCTCCCAGCTGGGCTCCCCCGGCTTCGCCGCCTTCCACATGGCGAAGTCACGGGAGTCCCGCTTGCCGGTCTCGCCCTCGCCCGACGGCTGGAGCAGGTTGTCCAGCTCCTGGTTGGACAGCTCCAGGTACTCCGGGAAGGAGCGCACGTCGAAGTAGACGTTGCCGTCGGCCTCGTAGGCGTGCCCGCGCTCGATGAGACCGCGCATCATCTCGACCATCTCGGTCACGTGCCCGGTGGCACGCGGCTCGTAGGTCGGCGGCAGGCAGCCGAGGGCGTGGTAGCCGTTGTTGAACGCGCGCTCGTTCTCGTAGCCGATGGCCCACCAGGGGCGGTTCTGGTCGGCGGACTTGGCGATGATCTTGTCGTCGATGTCCGTGACGTTCCGCACGAACGTGACGTCGTAGCCGCGGTACGTGAACCAGCGGCGCAGGATGTCGAAGTTCAGTCCGGAGCGGATGTGCCCGATGTGCGGGGCGGCCTGCACGGTGGCGCCACACAGGTAGATCGAGACACAGCCCGGGGTGAGCGGGGTGAAGTCACGGATCTGCCGGGCGCTGGTGTCGTACAGGCGAATAGTCACGGGACCAGGGTAGTAGGCCGTGGGGGGTGCGTGGGGCAGTCCCTTGTTTGTCGGGTGCGCGGTCGGTGGGGCTTGTCGCGCCCACGCGGCGGAGCCGCATGTCACATACAGCCCCGCGCCCCTGGAGGGTCGGCCCGGTCACCGCGTCTTGACGACCAGAGCCGTTGCCACCGCCATCAGGCCCTCATCTCGCCCTGGGAAGCCCAGACCGTCCGTCGTAGCCCCCGATACGGCCACCGGTGCTCCCGCCGCGTCCGACAAAAGCTTCTGCGCCTCGTCCCGGCGTTTCCCGATCTTCGGCCTCGGGCCCACCACCTGTACGGCGATGTTGCCGATCCGGAAGCCGGCCTCCCGGACGATCCTGGCGGCCTCCGTGAGGAGCGTGACCCCCGACGCCCCCGACCACTCGGGCCGCCCCGTGCCGAAGTGCTGCCCGAGGTCGCCGAGGCCCGCCGCGGAGAACAGGGCGTTGCAGGCCGCGTGGGCGACGACGTCCGCGTCGGAGTGGCCTGCCAGGCCCGGGCCCTCGCCCTCCCACTTGAGGCCGGCGCACCAGAGCTCGCGGCCCTCCTCGAAGGCGTGGATGTCGGTGCCGATGCCGACCTGGGGCAGCGGGGGTTCGTGCATGGACGCGTCAGAAGCCATCGTTGAGCCTCCTGCGGGCCAGGACCGCCTCGGCGAGGACCAGGTCCAGGGGGCGGGTGACCTTGAAGGCCTCTTCGTGGCCGGGCACCGCAACGACCGTGAGGCCGAGCTGTTCGACCATGCCGGCGTCGTCGGTGACGTCGCCGGTGACCGTCTCGTGCGCCCGGACCAGCGTCTCCCGGTCGAAGCCCTGCGGTGTCTGCACCGCCCGCAGCAGCGCACGCTCCGGCGTCGCGACGACCGGCTCCGGCTCGCCGGGCGTCCCTGCGGGCTCGACCTGCTTGACCGTGTCGGCGAGCGGCAGCGCCGGGACGACGGCGGGGGCGCCCTCGCGTACGGCCTCGATCACGGCGTCGACGGTGTCCACCGGGACCAGCGGCCGGGCCGCGTCGTGCACCAGCACGATGTCGTGGCCGGGGGGCAGCGCGTCCAGGCCGAGCTTCACCGACGCCTGGCGGGTCTGCCCGCCCGGGACGACGAGGAAGTCGGTGCGCTCGGGCAGCGCGTGCGCGTCCAGCAGCGACTTGACCTCGGCGGCGCCGTCGGGCGGGGCCACGACGACGACCAGGGAGACGGCACGGGAGGCGGCCATCGCGCGGACCGCGTGGATGAGCATGGGGGTGCCGCCCAGCGCGCGGAGCGCCTTGGGGGCGCCCGGGCCGAGCCGTACACCACGGCCGGCGGCCGGAATCACGGCCGCGGTACGGGCGGTTGCGGGGCCGTCAGGCGGTGAGGGACGCGAATCGTCAGACATCGGTTCCTGTCAGGTTTGTGTGCTGGCCTGGCGTGGGTATGGCCTGGAGGAGTGCCGGGCGCGACGCGCTCGACCGGACCCTTCCGTGACGCTGGTCGAGCCGGCTGCCCGGGCCCGGCACGCCAAACACCGGATCGAGAGTCCTAACACATCCGGCGGTGTCGGCGCATTCGGCGACCGAGTACGAACATGCCGCAGCGCCCGGCGACAGAAGAATCGTCATCGGGCACCGCGGCATTTCGATGTGCAGCGTTGGTCTGCGTTGAACTGCTCTACGTTGAACTGCTCTGCCTTGAACTGCACAGCGCTGCGAGCAGAGTGCTGAGCGACGGGCTCCGCCTCAGGAGGCGAGAACCTCGTCGAGCAGGGCCTCGGCCTTGTCCTCGTTGGTGTTCTCCGCGAGGGCGAGCTCGCTCACCAGAATCTGGCGCGCCTTGGCGAGCATGCGCTTCTCACCGGCGGAGAGTCCGCGCTCACGCTCACGACGCCACAGGTCACGCACCACTTCCGCGACCTTGATGACATCACCGGAGGCGAGCTTCTCCAGGTTTGCCTTGTACCGACGGGACCAGTTCGTGGGCTCCTCGGCGTATGGTGCGCGCAGCACCTCGAAGACCCGGTCCAGCCCGTCCTGACCGACCACATCACGCACGCCGACGAACTCCGCATTGTCCGCTGGCACACGCACCGTCAGGTCACCCTGGGCGACCTTCAGCACCAAGTAGGTCTTGTCCACGCCTTTGATCTGGCGAGTTTCGATAGCCTCGATCAGCGCGGCCCCGTGATGGGGATAGACCACGGTGTCGCCAACCTTGAACGTCATGTGACAGGTACCCCTTCCGTGGCTATCCAGGGTAACACGGAAACTGCGGGTTCTGAATGGCGTTTTCGCAGGTCAGGGCATATCTCGGGGCTTGACAAGTCCGACAGGAACGTGCTTCGGACAGGGAGTGGAAGAAGGTATTCGCAGGTCGGAGGGGCTCTCCGGGGCGAGCGAAACGCGTACGTTACACACATCCGGGGCCACCTCCAGAGGGCTGAACATCCCCATATGTCCGGTTGCGTGTGATCGACTTCCGCTACTCCGTTCGGCGGGCCGCCCCGGCTTCCGGCCGAATCCCGAATTGATCACACGGCGGCCGGAGGAGTCCTCGGTGATCGATTTCCGGTGGCCCCCGCATTCCTTCACGGAAAATTTCCGCTGCCGTCCGAGGCTCTTATGTGAATGCCCGACGAGTGCATCGTCAATGTGACTCGGGAGTCTCCCGTGTCCCAGGAGCCGGTGGTGACTCGTGTGGGATCGGAGGGGCCCGGGGGGTCGGGTGCGGCCGCGCGGGAACGGCTCGGTAACCTGAGGCCCGCTGACAGACACATAGGGCGGCCTTTTCGGCCGCTCCGCTCGAGTCAAGGAGTTGCCGCCGCCGTGAGCAGCAGCCTTCGACGCGGCGTCCTCGCCGCGGCCGCCATCGCGTTCTCGATCGCCTCGCTCGCCGCGTGCGGTGCCGGCAACGACGCGCAGACGCTGGAGATCAAGCCGGACAACGCGGCGACCAGCGTCGGCGACATCAAGGTCCAGAACGCGATCGTGATCACGCAGCCCGACCTCGAGTCGACCGGCCCGGCCGCGATCTCCGCCACCTTCTTCAACTCCGGCAGCACCGCCCAGACGCTGGAGTCCATCACCATCCCCGGCACCGGCAAGAAGGCCGAACTCAAGCCCGCCAAGGGCGGCAGCCTGAGCGTCCCGGCCCACGGCTCGCTGATCCTGGGCGGCAAGGACAACGCCACGGCCATGCTGCCGAGCAGCCGCGAGGCCGTCCAGGACGGCAACGCGCAGAAGGTCACCTTCACCTTCAGCAAGACCGGTGACGTGAGCCTGCGCGCCTTCGTCGTCCCCGCCGAGCACTACTTCAAGGAGTGGGGCCCTAGCGAGATCCCGGCCGCGCCGGGCGCGTCGAACGCCCCGTCCGGCTCCCCGGCCGAGAGCGCTTCGGGCTCGCCGGCCGACAAGGAGAGCCCCGCCGCCGGCGAGACCCCGGGCGGCCACGAGTCGCCGACCACGCCGACCGACGCGGCGTCCGCGAGCGCCTCGAACGAGGCCGGCGCCGGGCACTGACCCGCCGGAACGGACGTAACAGGGCGGGACCCCTCCAAGGAGGAGTCCCGCCCTTCCGTCGTCGCCCCGCGGGCCGGTCTACGGCTCGAACTTGTAGCCGAGACCGCGGACCGTCACCAGGTAGCGCGGGGCGCCCGGGTCCGGCTCGATCTTGGCGCGCAGGCGCTTGACGTGGACGTCCAGCGTCTTGGTGTCACCGACGTAGTCGGCACCCCAGACGCGGTCGATGAGCTGCATCCGGGTCAGCACCCGGCCGGCGTTGCGCAGCAGCATCTCCAGCAGGTCGAACTCCTTCAGCGGCAGGTCGATCTTGGTGCCGCCGACGGTCACCACGTGCCGGTCGACGTCCATCCGGACCGGACCGGCCTCCAGCGCCGCCGGAGTCACCTCCTCCGGCTCGCCGCGGCGGCGCAGCACGGCCCGGATACGGGCCACCAGCTCGCGGGAGGAGAACGGCTTGGTCACGTAGTCGTCGGCCCCTATCTCCAGGCCGACGACCTTGTCGATCTCACTGTCCTTGGCCGTCACCATGATGACCGGGACGTTGGAGCGGCCGCGCAGCTGGCGGCACACCTCGGTACCCGGCAGCCCGGGCAGCATCAGGTCGAGAAGGACGAGGTCGGCGCCGTTGCGCTCGAACTCGTCGAGTCCGTCGGGCCCGGTGGTCGCGACGGCGACCTCGAAGCCCTCCTTGCGGAGCATGTACGACAGGGCGTCGGAGAAGGACTCCTCGTCCTCGACGACGAGCACTCGGGTCACGGAAGGACCTCCGGGGAGGGAAGCGTTTCGTACGCGGTTGATTCGGGGGATGTGGGGGTGGACCGCCCGGCCTCTTCGTCGAGGCCCGCGCCTGACGCGCGTTCTTCCCGGGCGGACTGCTGATGTGCGCGGTCGCGGGCCGCACCGGCCTCCGGCAGCCGCAGGGTGAAGGTGGAGCCCTGGTTCTCGGCGCTCCACACCGTGACCTCCCCGCCGTGCGAGGCGGCCACGTGCTTCACGATCGCCAGCCCCAGTCCCGTACCGCCGGTGGCACGGGAGCGGGCCGGGTCGACGCGGTAGAAGCGCTCGAAGATGCGCTCCTTGTCCTTGTCGGAGATACCGATGCCCTGGTCGGTGACGGCGATCTCGATGTGCTCCCCGCCGGGGGCGTTCACCCTGCGGGCCGCTATGCCGACGCGGGTGCGGGCGGGCGAGTAGTTGACCGCGTTCTCGACGAGGTTGCCGAGGGCGGCGGCGAGCTGGCCGCGGTTTCCCCACACGCGCAGGTCAGCGGTTCCCCCCGCAGCCATGGTGATCTGTTTGGTGCCGGCCTGGTGCCGGCAGCGGTCGATGGCCTCGGCGACGAGTTCGTCGACCCGGACGGGCTCGGCGTCCTCCAGCGGGTCGTCGTTCTGCACCCGCGACAGGTCGATGAGCTCCTGCACCAGGCTGGTCAGCCGGGTGGCCTCGATCTGCATGCGCCCCGCGAACCGCTGCACGGCCTCGGGGTCGTCGGAGGCGTCCATGACGGCCTCGGAGAGCAGCGAGAGGGCACCGACGGGCGTCTTCAGCTCATGGCTCACGTTCGCGACGAAGTCGCGCCGGACCGCCTCGATACGGCGGGCCTCGGTCAGGTCCTCCACGAGCAGCAGCACCAGCCGGGAGCCGAGCGGCGCGACCCGCGCGGAGACGGCCAGCGCGTCCCCGCGCCCGGTGCCGCGCCTCGGCAGGTCCAGCTCGACCTGTCGTATCTCGCCGTCCCGCCGGGTGTCCCGGGCCATCTGCAGCATCGGCTCGACGGCCAGCTTGCCGCCGCGGACCAGGCCCAGGGCGTACGCCGCCGAGCTGGCCTTGACCACGGCGTCCGCCTCGTCGAGGACGACGGCGGACGACCTGAGGACCGACAGGACGGTGTCCACACCCGGTGGAAGCACGGCGTCCGTGTGCAGGGAGGTACGTGTGGGGCGCTTCTGCTCGCGCTCACTCCAGCGGAACGCCAGCATGGCGATGACACCGGTGAGCACCCCGGCGATCGCAGCCGCTGCGGCGACCGCCGCGTTCACGTCCATGCACCCAGGTTAGGCATGGCCCGGGCACGGACCACAGCCGTCTGAGTGCGAGCTCGAACACTCGTCGCCCAGAGTTCACCTTGGAGCCAGTACCGGTTCATTTGGGGTGACGGAAACGGACGCGTAAGGGCCGGATCGTGGGAGCGTGGGGTGCGGACCGTTGTTCGTACGACGGTCGTACCGCCGGTTGTCCGGTGGGCCCGGCCCCCGGACCCCCGATGTAGACGCACGAGAGGGAAGCCTGATGCGGGACGCGTACCACGAGGAACTGGACTCGATCAGCGACAGTCTGGTGGAAATGGCCCGGCTGGTCGGGTCGGCGATCGGGCGCGCCACGACCGCCATCCTCGACTCCGACCTGAAGCTGGCCGAGAACGTCATCGAGGCCGACCAGAGGGTCGACGAGCTCCAGCACGACCTGGAGGCCCGGGCCATAACCCTGCTCGCCCGGCAGCAGCCGGTGGCGACGGACCTGCGGATCGTCGTCACGTCGCTGCGCATGTCGGCCGACCTGGAGCGCTCCGGCGACCTCGCCCAGCACGTGGCGAAGCTCGCGCGTCTGCGCTACCCGGAGCGCGCGGTCCCGAGCGACCTGCACGCCACGATCCTGGAGATGGGCCAGCTCGCGCAGCGCCTGATGGCGAAGGCCGCGGAGGTGATCATCACCAAGGACGTCGACCTGGCGCTCCAGCTGGAGCAGGACGACGACGAGATGGACCTGCTGCACCGCACGCTCTTCCAGCACCTGATGGACGACCGCTGGAAGCACGGCATCGAGACGGCCGTGGACGTCACGCTGCTGGGCCGTTACTACGAGCGCTTCGCCGACCACGCGGTCTCGGTCGCCAAGCGGGTGGTGTACCTGGTGACGGGCGAGCACGCGGACGAGATCCAGACGGACGTGCAGCCGGAGATCCAGGCGGTGACGGGGGCGGAGAGCGCCTGACCCGGTCGGGTGGGGTCCGGCTTCGGCGGGCTCGGCGGCTTCGGCAGGCACCGACGGCCTCGATGGCCTCGGCGGCTTCGGCTGAGGCGCGTGGGCGCCTCCGTGCGCCGTTGATGCGCCCAGCACTACGGGCGTCCAATGGGCCCAGGCACCAGCCTCGAGGAGGGACCCATGGCCGAATCCCCCAGCACCACGCCCGACCCCACCCAGCAGCGCGAGACCGAGCAGCCCGCCGAGATCAGGAACCTGCCCCTGATCGCCGCCTGCGGCTGCGGCTCCGGCTGCGGCTGCGGGTGCCAGTCGGGCGGCCCCTGCCAGTGCGGCTGACGCCGGCACCTCGTTCGTAGGACCCCGCAGGGCTCCGTCGGGCTCGTCCCGCCGGAGCCCTGCGGCGTTTCCGGCCACCTCGGGGCCATGCCCTCGCTCGCTTTCGGGCCCGTACAGGCGGAGCATGGACCGGGAGGGTACGTACGCGTACGGGAAGGAGCGCGGGGCCATGGCGAAGTACATGGATGTCCACCACAGCATGAAGGGCATCACGGAAGAGCAGCTGCGCGAGGCCCACAACGCGGACCTCGCCATAGAGAAGGACGAGCAGGTCCACTTCGAGATGGCCTGGGCGGACCCGGAGTCCGGCCGCGTCTACTGCCTCTCGGAGGCCCCTTCGGCGGAGGCGGTCCAGCGCATCCACGAGCGGGCGGGGCACAAGGCGGACGAGATTCATCCGGTGCCGTTGACTGTGCAGTGAGCGCAGGCACCGCTCGGGGGCGGGGGCGGGAGCGCGTGATGATCGGCCGGGTGGTCGCTGTTTGGCCCTCGGCAGCCGGACCATGATGCGGGTATGTCTGCGAACCACTCCTCCGCGACGAGCCGGCCCCTCGCGGCACCGGCCGCCGTACGCCTCCCCCACTACACGAAGGCCGAGCAGGCCGAGATCCTCGGCGACGGCGAAGATCCCTTCGGCGTCGCCGGGACCGGCCTGACCTTCCTGCCCAAGGAGGAGCACTTCGGCATCAGGCACGGCGACCGGCTCGTGGCGCACGCAGGCCTGCTACGGCTGCCTCTCGCGATCGGCGACGTGGAGACAGAGGTCATGGGCGTCGGTGGCGTGGCCGTCGCCCCCGACGTACGAGGCCAGGGACTGGCCCGGCTCGTGCTCACAGCGGCCCTCGGCCACGCGCGCACGATGGGGCCTGGGCACGCCCTCCTGTTCTGCCGGCCTCCGCTCGTGCCGCTCTACCGGCGCCTGGGATGGCATCCGCTCGACACGGACGTATGGGTCGAACAACCCGGATCCCGGCTGGTGTCCATGCCCCTGCGGACGATGGTGACGCCCCTGCGCGACGACGCGGTCTGGCCTTCCGGGCCGGTGCGGTTGTTCTCGCTGCCGATGTGACCGATGCTCGCTCGCCCCCCGACTCACCCGGCACCCACCCCCGGCTACGGCCGCGCCTCCCCTACCGCAGGCCCGCCCACCGCCGCCCCCTTCTCCTCCTGCTTCTCCTCGCGCTTCTCCTCGCGCTTCTCCTCGCGCTTCTCCTCGCGCTTCTCCTCGTGCGGCCGCTCGTGCAGCCGCCGCATCAGCACCCCGTATCCCAGCCCGGCCACCGTCCCCACCACCGCGCACAGCCCCCACAGCCACTCGGCCCCGAACCGGTCGATGACGAAGCCGGACAGGAGCGGGGCGACGAGACCGGCGACGGACCACGACATGGCGTACATGCCCTGGTAGCGCCCACGGCCGTGCAGCGGGGAGAGCTGGACGACCAGCCCCGTCTGCGTCGGCGCGTTGACGATCTCCGCCAGGGTCCACACGCACACCGTGAGGGCGATGACGCCGACCGACCCGGCGAAGGCGGTGAGTCCGAAGCCGTACCCGGCGAGCAGCGAGGAGATGACGAGCAGTCGCCGCGGATCCCGGTGCTCGATGAACCGCGTGACCGGGATCTGCAGGATCACGATCAGGGCGCCGTTGACGGCGATCGCCATGCCGTACTCGGCCGGTGTGAACCCGGCGTCGCCCATCGCCACCGGCAGCCCCACCGACCCCTGCTGGAAGATCAGCGCGACGAGGAAGGACAGACCGACGACGCTCATGAAGCGCCCGTCCCGCAGTACGGTGCCGAGGCCGACGGAGTCGTCCCGGGCGGCCGTCTGCGCCGCCTCGGCGGGCCTGGACTCCGGCAGCTTCAGGAAGACGACGATCGCGCAGACCATCGTCATCGCCGCCTCGATCAGGAACCCGGCGAGGTAGCTGGACTCGGCGATGAACCCGGCCGCCATGGAGGAGATCGCGAAGCCGAGGTTGAGGGCCCAGTAGTTGAGGGAGAAAGCCCGGATACGGTCCTCCGGCCGCACGATGTCCGCCATCATCGCCTGCACGGCCGGCCGGGACGCGTTGCTCGCCGCGCCCACCAGGAAGGCCACACCCGCGATCGCGACCGGGTCGCGCACGAACCCGAGGAGCGCGACGGACACGGCGGTCGACGCCTGGGCGATCAGCAGCGTCGGCCGCCGGCCCAGCCGGTCGGTCATCACCCCGCCGCCGAGCGAGGAGACGACACCGCCGAGGCCGTGCAGCGCGGCGACCAGACCGGCGTACGTGGCGGAGTAGCCGCGGTCGAGCGTCAGGTACAGCGCCATGAAGGTGGCGACGAAGGCGCCGAGCCGGTTGACGAGGGTGCTGGTCCACAGCCACCAGAACGCGCGGGGCAGTCCGGAGACCGTCTCCCGGACGGCTTGTCCGGCGCGCAGGGCGTACGCGTACGGCATGGACGGCATGGACTCCCCCAGAGCGGCACAGGACGTGGATGGACGCGGGATGTAAGCGCCACACCCGGCGATCACAAGTTACGAGCCGCCGATTGACAGAGGCCACTCAATTAGCAGAGCCCGTCAAACGTCCGTCGGACGTCCGCCTGCCGGGCAGCCACACGAACGGGCGAATGCGTGGATTACGCTCTGGGGCATGGCCGACGCACCGTACAAGCTGATCCTCCTCCGCCACGGCGAGAGCGAGTGGAACGCGAAGAACCTGTTCACCGGCTGGGTGGACGTGAACCTCAACGAGAAGGGCGAGAAGGAGGCAGTCCGCGGTGGCGAGCTCCTGAAGGACGCCGATCTTCTCCCCGACGTGGTCCACACGTCCCTCCAGAAGCGCGCGATCCGCACGGCCCAGCTGGCCCTCGAGGCCGCGGACCGCCACTGGATCCCGGTCCACCGCTCCTGGCGGCTGAACGAGCGCCACTACGGCGCACTCCAGGGCAAGGACAAGGCCCAGACGCTCGCCGAGTTCGGCGAGGAGCAGTTCATGCTGTGGCGCCGGTCCTACGACACTCCCCCGCCGCCGCTGGACGTCGACGCCGAGTACTCCCAGTTCTCCGACCCGCGCTACGCGACCCTCCCGCCGGAGCTGCGCCCGCAGACGGAGTGCCTGAAGGACGTCGTCGTCCGCATGCTCCCGTACTGGTTCGACGGCATCGTCCCGGACCTGCTGACGGGCAAGACGGTCCTGGTCGCGGCCCACGGCAACTCGCTGCGCGCCCTGGTCAAGCACCTCGACGGCATCTCCGACGCGGACATCGCGGGCCTCAACATCCCGACGGGCATCCCGCTGTCCTACGAACTGGACGCCGACTTCAAGCCGCTGAACCCGGGGGGCACGTACCTCGACCCGGAGGCGGCCAAGGCGGCCATCGAGGCGGTCAAGAACCAAGGCCAAAAGAAGTAGGCCCTACTGAAGAAGCCCCCTACCTGCGGGTTGTCCGCTGGTAGGGGGCTTGTTGTTGGGCTTGGGCCGTCTCTGGGCCGTCAGGTGCGACGGCGCGAGCGATGAACTCGGATGTCGAGGGCGATCAGCAGCGCCACGGGGACGGCGATCTCGGCGGGTGCGTTGGCCCAGAGGGCGAGCGCACCGCCGGCCGTGCCGATGAGCGCGATCGGCAAGTCGCGGGGACAGATGTCGACGGTGACACCTGTGCGTGGGACCATGGGGCCTCCATCTGTGGTCGGTTCCTGGCTAGGGGTCCCGATTTCGGAAATGGAAATGAATGCCGCCCCTGACCGGGCGGCATTCGCATGTGGTGAGACTTTCGCATAGCTGCACTGCATAGACAAATCTGCAGCTAGGAGAGGGCTTCTACTGACACAGTAGAAATGTAGGATGCCTCCACACGCCAGGAGCAAAGCCACCCCTCCCCGGTAAAGGGTAACCCCACGTCAGGCAGGGTGCAGGGCCCGTTCCACGTCAATGCCCACTCTGTATGCATACTCTGCACACATAAACCTTCTACCTTCCATGGAAGGCAGCTTTCTTTCCCGGAAGAAAGTAAGCCGAAGGCTCACTTCCTAGGCGTCAGCGGAATCGATTGCGCGCCCTATACCGGCTGACTTTCGTATGCATGCTCGATGGGCCGGAAGCGGCACGTCCCGCAGCTTGCCGCCCTTCGGCGGCGCGAACACGGCCTTACTGCGCCTCAGCTTTAGTTGCTGGACCACGTGGAGCGTGTCCGACTCGAAGTCGATCGCGTCGACCGCCACGCCCAGCATCTCGCCCGCGGCAATGGTCTGATGCTGTCCCGCGACGGCACCGCGAGGAAGCCCAGTGCCATGCCACCCTCCTCTCGCTGCCGCACGCCATGACGGGCCAGCGGCGGCCCCGACCAGCTGATTCAAGGTTTTCCCAAGGTTCCTTGCAACACGGACCGCGCATCGTGGTTGCACGCCACAGCCCGTGGCCGGCCGTTCCGACGGTCGACACCGCCAAGGAAGCGAAGGAGTCCGAAGAGTGCGCAGATTTCAGAAGATCGCTGCTACGGCGATGGGAGCCAGCCTGGCAGCAACTGCCCTTGTGGCGGTCACGGCAACGCCCGCCCTGGCCGCCGACACCTGGTGCTCCGCAGCCCGGGACTACAAGACGGTGGCCCCGAACGAGGCGTCGCGGTCTGTCGACGGACGGACCATCGCTGTCCGCTACTACAACAACCACGTCTTCGGCGTGATCTACGGGGGCAGGCAGGGCGACCGCGTGTCCATGGGGTGGAAGTACAAGGGCAATGACACGTCGTACTGGTGCGGCCAGTACGGCGGCAGTTGGCCCACCTGGTCGACCGTCCCCAGCGGCAAGAACTCGGCCTTCACCGCTGCCGTTCCGCTGAGCAGCGTCAAGTCGGTCTTCGCCCGGGGACGCCTGCTGAACAACGTCACCCCCTACGACACCGGCACGCTCTACCCGTGACGCTGAGGTAGGACTCCACCGCACGCTTGGGGGCTCTTATGACACCGCGCACGAAGCCGCTGTTCCCAGTTGTGTGCCTGTTAATGGCACTGACGACCGCCTGCGGACCGAACAGCGCATCCCAGGACGCCGGAGAGCATCGCAGGCGCGGTCCAGCAGTGTCACAGACGCCGCATCCACGGTCGGCATCGGATTTCACTGTTCCACTGCAGTCCTATGAGCTGACCTCACGTCAGTACGCACAGGTGCAGCGTGCGCGTATGGCGGCCGTTCAGCAGTGCATGCACCGATTCGGTATCTCTCTCGACACGCCGGATATCCGCGAGGTCCGATGGCCGCATATCCCTGCGCTCTTGGGCTGGCTCGGCGACCGGAAGCCGTCTCGGTACGGATACCGGGGCCCGGCCGGGTACCTGGCAGACCAGTACGCGGCCGCCGCTCGGGGAGGAACCAAGGCCCTCTTCGTGCCCGACAAGTACGGCGGTGTCTACGACGGGTCGGCCGACGTGTTCGACGGTCGGCCCGTGCCGCCGGGCGGTTGCCACGGCGAGGTGATGCGCCGACTCGACAGGTCTGGCGAGGCACTCCGCAGAGCACTGAAGGATGAGGCGATCGTCCCTTGGAAGCTGCTGTCCGGGATCGAGAACTCTGTGGCTCGGACAGTGGCGTCTGATCACCGGTATCAGCAGGTGGAACAGCGCTGGCGCGATTGCATGAACCGCTCTGGGCGCCCCTACGCTTCACCAGCCGACGCCGAAGGCGATCCGCGGTGGGCAAGGTCGGTGTCGATCACGGACGAAGAGCCCGAGCAACCCGTCACCCGAGCAGAGATCGAAGCTGCCGTCGCAGACGAGAAGTGCCGCGACGAGGTGAACCTGCCCGGGATATCCCTGGCCCTGCATGCCGCCCGTCAGAAGGAAGCGATCAAGGCTCACGCCACGGAACTCGAGCGAGTGAAGAAGCTTCTCCGCATCCAGTTCAAGAACAGTTCCGACATTGCCCGTGCCAATCCTTGACGGATGTAGCTCTCTCTTTTCAGCGTGCCGACTGTCAGCGCCGGCCCGGCGGTCGCGACTGTGCTGCAACTTGTACGTCGGGGAGAAGCGGCGAACGGGTCGGTCTCGGTGCCGGGTCCTCGGACTCGGCTATCGGGCCGTTCGTGCTGGATGGTCACCAGCGCCGATGCCGGCGACCGCACCGCCGTCGTGGCTCACTCTTGTCGACGGCACGGACAGTGTGCTGAGGCCGGTGGGGGTACACGAGGCGTACGCGCGCGTGATCGTCAGCGGCCTCGCCATCGTGACTAGCCGTCGCTGGCTGAGGCGCAAAGCGCGATGTCAGCCCGCCTGGCCCGGCTCGGTCGAGCTACCCTGCCCACAACGGACGGATGCTGCGGACTGCAATGCGCTGGCCGACGCGGGGAGACATCGCGACTGACTCTCATGGGCCAGGTTCAAGACCCCATGGCCGGACTTCGGCCCGACTGGCTACGGGGGCGAGCAGGGCCCGACGTTGGCCCTCCGCAGGTCGGCGGCGTGGTTTCACAGAAGACCCAGGTTTCCCGAGCTAAGGGTTTTTCGACGCTTCCGGCACGGTCGGCTAGCTCCGCCCGAGCATCTGTTTGCCAGGGGACCGGTCGAGGCAAGTGACATACGCCGTGAGGCGCTCATTGGTAGCTTCCTGGACATGGCAACTGATCCCGGCATCGAGCTGAGACGACTGCTCTCTCAGATGAGCGGCTTCTCTATAGGCGACAGGGACTACGTGTCCTACTTCGTCAACAACAGCGGAGAGCGAATGATCTACGTACAGAAGTGGGGCGAGGAAGCCGCCGTACTGCTGCACTCGGATCTGGATTGGGAGCCGCAGGCGGTCGAGGGCCCGCCAATTACTATGGCCGACACCGCGACAGCGACGCAGAAGAAGGCCCTGAGTAACGTCGGTATCGGTGGGGCTCTGCTGGCCACACCCGTGTGCGGGGGAGTCATCCTCAATCGTGCGGAGGCACAGTGGTTGAGCGCTTGTTACTCAGCGACTGAACCTCTGCGAGAAGCGCGTTAGCTCGTCGGGCCGTCTATGGGCCGTCCGAAGGCGCTCGACAGTGGCCAATGAGGACCAACGACCACCGCCAGGAGCACGATCCCACCGCCCCTGAACAGCAAAAACCCAGCTTCCAAAGTTCCTCGACAACACCCGAGGCAAGACGAGGTAACGCGGCGCCACTGGGCCCCGGCCTGCGGTTCTTCGCAGGCGGGGGCCTTTGGCCAAGGCCGGCGTCCACTCCGGCGTCTCCCCGTTCGGGGACGCCCACCAGACGGTACCGCCGCGTGGCCCGTGAAGATCAGCCGCCTCGTCGCGCAGGGAGAAAGACCAGCTCAGGATGGGATCGCTTCCGGGTGGCGTCGTCCGGCTCGTTTCGCCGTGGTGATCACGGCGGAAACGAGGGCGGTCATGCCCAGGCTCCCCACCATGACCAGCAGGACGCCGACCATGAACAGGCCGCTGGCGTCGTCCGACCAGTCGTAGAAGGCGGCGCCGGTCAGGCCCGCCGTGGTGCCGAGCACAGCGCCTGCGATGGAGCACCGGGACGCCGCCCAGCACACCGGCACGAGCAGGGTCAGCACCAGGCCGATCACCTGCCACGCCTCGTACGGGCCGGTCGTCGAGCCATCAGGCTGCACGTCACGATGCTGGTCCCAGCCCAGCCAGGCAGCCCACATCGCTGCCGATACCCCGGCCAGCACGAGGATCGACAACAGCTGGGGAACGGGTTTCAGTAGTCCTTGGCGCATGTCCCAAGCGTTTCGGCTCGCCCCGCCCTCGAACAGAGCGCAAGTACTCAGCTCTGTCCGAGTACATGAGCGTGAGGGAGCCCACCGAGCCCTCGTCAGCCCCGGCCGAGGACGCAGAACTCGTTGCCCTCCGGGTCGGCCAGGACGACCCAGGAGACGTCCCCCTGGCCCACATCGGCCCGTGTCGCACCGAGAGTTTCGAGCCGGGCGACCTCCTTCGCCTGGTCCTCGACGGGGTCGGACATGACGTCGAGATGGACGCGGCTCCATACGACCTCGTCCTCCGGCGTGCGGCGGAACTCGAGGTAGGGCCCGACGCCCTTGACGGAGCGCAGCAGGGCGCGGTCGTCGGTCAGTTCATGGACGGTCCAGTCGATCGCCTCGCCCCAGAACCGGACCATGGCCCCTGGGTCGGCGCAGTCGACGACCACGGCGGCTATGGGCCCGGTGTCCCGGTAGAGCTCTCGGGGCTCCAGGACGCTGAACACGTTGCCTTCCGGGTCGGCCAGCGTCGTCCACGGCACGTCGCCCTGGCCCACGTCGACGGGCGTCGCCCCGAGGTCCTTCAGGCGTGCGACCAACTCCGCCTGATGGGCGACGGAGGTGGTGGCGAGCTCGAGGTGCACGCGGTACTTCACCGTCTCCGGGTCCGGGACGCGGACGAAGTCGGCGCAGACGGCGGACGGGTCCGGCCAGTCGAAGCCCACAGGTTCCAGGTTGGTGACTCCAGGGCCTTCACTGGAGACACCCCAGCCGAGCGCCTCTGCCCAGAACCGGCCGAGCGCCGAGTCGTCCCGGGCCTTGAAGTTCACCTGAACAAGTTGCAGGGTCATGCTGCGTCCCCCAAGTGTTGTCCGATCTACGGAACGCCCCTCAGCGCGCCACTCGGTAGCGAAGGTAGACGACTCCCTGGCCGAAGGTGCGGGTCTCGACGAGTTCGAGATCGACCCTGCGCTCGCGCCGGTCAAAGAACGGAATGCCGCCGCCGACCAGCACCGGGTAGACCATGACCCGGTACTCGTCGATCAGACCCGACGCGGCCGCCTCGGCGGCGAGCGTCGCGCCGCCGATCGCGATCTCGCCCTCCCCCGGCTCGGCCCGCAACCGCTCGATCTCCTCCGCCAGCCCGCCGGAGACCAGTCGGGCATTGCCCTGCACCTCCGACAGCGTGGTGGAGAACACCACCTTCGGGAGCGGCTTCCAGAGCGCGGTCCACTCGCGTTCATCGTCGCCGAGCGAGGGATCCTGGTCGGCGGTCTCCCAGTACAGCATCGTCTCGTACAGCCGCCGTCCCATCAGGTGGACGCCGACCTGTCGAATATCGTAGATCCAGAAGCGGAAGACCTCCTCATCGGGCTCCGTCCAGTTGAAGCCGCCGTCCGGCCCGACGATGTAGCCGTCGAGTGACATGCTCATCGAATAAGTGACGCTGCGCATCGGAGGTCCTCCTCGGTGACGGGTCGACCTTGCGGCCGCCGAGGCGCGAAATGAGGTTCTGGTAGCGACTGCCCCAGAGGCGCTGCGTACCTTTATAACCGCTATGGCGACTTCGAAGCCGGTGAGCGTGGTTACTGTCTGCGGGGCCGGCGGCCCTGGGCTCGGTCCTCCATGGATTCCCAGAACCTCCTCATGTTCGGCAGCGAGGCGCCTTGCCACCACATGGTCTGCCGGAAGTTGAGGAACCTATGCTTAGCAACGAGTTCACGCTGCTTTCGGCAGAAGGCCTCGCTCATCTCGGATTGATGAATCTTGTCGGACTTGGATGGATAGGGGCAGAGCTGTACCGGGCAGCCTGAGGCACAATTCTCGCGCCCCAGGGTCAACTTCTCTGTCGAGCCGGGACGGCAGGGGTCAAGCCACCCTCGGTCGCCCCGGAGGCACGATGGCAGGTCGGTGCCCCCAGTCTGCTTGAGACGCGTTTCGTAGTCCTTCGAGGAAGGCGGGTCCCCTCGGTCGGCCAGGTTGAGCAGGAGCAGTACGTCGGCCACAAGCTTCCGTGCCCGCGGGTCGAGCAGGCTCCAACCTGTTGAGGGCGGAATCCACAGGTGATCAATAGTGTTCATCCGGTCAAGGTGCCTGGACTCGGAGCCCACTCTCGATACGACGCCAAACTCGTCTATCCACAGGAACCGTTCCGGCGCGTGATGCTCAAGGGCGAGTACCGCCATGTCGGCAGCGGCAGTCACGAACGGATGGTGCACCCTCCGTCCGTTGGCTACCGCTAGTGGCGAACGAGCCTCGGTGCCCGCGGTGTCGAGCCAAGCGTTCACCTTGGACCGCGCCTGGGAGTAGGTCAGCCGCTCTGGCTCCGGGTGCTCGCTGTCCGCATCGGGCATATGCCAAAGGCACAGCGCCTGGATGAGGGTGAGTTGAGTGAACCAGAAGTCCGTCCGGCGCAGCAATGAATTGGCCCGACCGATCAGATAGCTTTCACATTCCGGGGTATTATGGCGGTGCTGGCGACGCCGATTAGCTGCATACTTGAACCCCTGCGCCAAAGCGACCTGTTTGACCAGACACCCTCCTTCACCTTCCGAGCCCGCCCCATTCATTGCCCCATGCAGCACGTTTTCAAATTCCTCGTTGACCCATTTCAGGTTATGCGAGTGTTGTGAATTCTCTTCCTTGTGCTGCTTGTGCCACACCGATGCGCTCCCGAAGAGCATGGGAAGAAGCCACGATCGCGCTACTTCTTCCCACTCACCAGGGGAGCCGTTCCCCTTTGCACGCTGCTCATCAAGCTTGCGCAGCGTACTTATGGCCTTTGTCCCACTGTCAGCGAATTCCTGCACTGCGGCAAGCCTGATTCCGTGTGAACGGTCGGTTCCCGCGATCGCATTCAATGCTTCGTACCCTTTTCTCAGACCTCCCTCCAGCACCTCTGTCTTATCGTCCGTTTGGCGCACACCCTCATACTGCGCCCGACTGTCCTCCAGGTTGTGAAGGGTAGTGGCAAGCGATCGAGCGAGGTGCAATTTCGCTTGGCCGATAGTCCATTGATCGGTGACGATCTTCTCCTCGCTCTGCTTGTTTTCGATCCAGTCAACGAGCTTTTCCGCGATATTCGCGAAGCGCGCTCCACCCATTTCGCTATCGATCTCGAACGCGCGAATAAACACGTCGAGTACCTTGCTCGGGTCGGCGCCCCGCATTGCTTTCCTGAAGGTATCGAAATCCTTGTCGAACTTCAACCCCTCATACCAGGGCTCCAAGTTCCGAAGAAGGGCTTCCTTTTCCTTTTTCAGCCTTTCCCCCGTGGCACTAAAAGAAGTTCCGTGACTATAGGCATACATGGAAAGCGCGAGGAGGAACTCGTTGCCGACGTCAAGATGTTCTTCGCCCCCCACTCGCTGCCACATCGCGTCTTTCACGTAGCCGGGACTCAGTGCAATGTGCATCATGCGGGACCCGAGATATGCCTGCATGATGCTGTGCGGGAAGCGAAGACCGTCACCGTACGGCTCTACCAGGCCCAGTTTTGCGCCAAGCGTCGTCGCCAGCTCACGACCGATCCCTGATTCGCTTTGCAGTTTTTTCAGCTCGTCCTTGACCTCAGTGCAGTGGTCAAGCGGTGCATGGATTTCCGACCGTTCCTCGAATAGATATCTGAATTCTACGACCACGGAGTCTCGCTGCAACCCAATGCAGGCGAGGAGTGATATTTGGTCGATGACTCTGCGCCTCACGTCCGTGGAGATTTGCACGTGGCGGTACAGCATGCCGTCACTCACGGCGTTCACCCATGTCTTGAGCAGGTGAAGTCGTTGATTGGTAAGTATTTCGTGGCTTCGGGTGTCCAGGTCGGTGTCTGCTTCCCTGTAGCGGAGATGTTTCGTCAGACCCTGGTCGCAGAGTTCTTTCATGACCTGTAGATAAAGGGGGGATTCGACAACCCTTGCCACCCGCACCACATATTTGAGTCGCTGTTCGTCCTCAGTGGAGTGGTCTTGGTTCGATCTGAGGTAATCGAGCGCCTCTTCCTCGTTCAGAGGCTCCAGGTCGATAAGGGAAGCGTTGATGCCACGGATGGGGTCATGTGGCCTCGATGCGATGACCAGAGGAAGGTTTTGCTCATTCGCACGCTGTACAGCATCCCGGATCAATATGTCACGCCCGGACCCGATTCCATCACTGATCAGTAGTTCCTCAAGACCGTCGGCCAGCACAACGATCCTGCCGTTGTTGCGCAGCTTCTGCCAGAGTTTCGCCGGGTCGACCGTGAAGGGGATGATGCGAGACCGAGTCCTGATGATCTCGTAGAAACGCTGTTCACCGAGCGCCTCGAAATCGAGATTCTCTCTGTCCTTCGTCTCCCGTGCTTGTTTTTCGCGGAGCCGGATGGGCACCGGGATGTAACGTTCTTTTGCCAGTTTCTCTGCGAGTTTCAGCAGTACGGCTGTCTTACCCGCGCCGGCACCTCCCATGATCAGCTGGGGCCGCGGGTTCTCCTTGCTGGTTACTTCCTTGAGAATGGTGTGGCAAAGCGCGTCACGGCCCACGACCTCGCCGAAGATTCTTCCTGCCGTAGGGACAACCCCATGCGGGTTATTCCTGACAGTCTTCAAGTACTTCCGCTTGACCGGCCCGTAGGCTGCCACGAGGAAGAGGAGAGCAGTCAAAGCGAACAAGAACAATGTCGTGAGGCCGCTGGCGAGACCATTGCATGCGAGCGGGTGCCCATTGCATCCCTTCTCAAAGGGTCCAGCCTCATTCGAGGGAGAGAGCAATTCGACGACACCCCAGAACATCCAGGCGAGGAAAGCCATTGCCAGGACAAACAGCACAATACGGGTAGACGAGCGGCCGATCGCCTGCGGCCAATTGCGTACGTAGTGGCGGTCGCGGTACGACCAGTAGGAGCGCCTGGCCCGCTCCTGTGTGTCGGCAAGGAAATTACGAACGCCGCATCCTATTCGCCTGAGGGTCCGCTGGACCGCCCCCGGCTCTCTATGCTGCTTCTTCGGTGCCCGAAAATCCGCGTCGTTCATATTCTCCTCCCGCGGGGCCGGAGGTACAGCACCACTCACCACGGCGGGCTGCGGGGTAACCGAAACAAGGGGAATGTCTCTCCCAGGTTCGCTTGGGGCTGCGGCCCGGGCAACCCGGGGCCGCCGCGGGCTCAGGCGTCGGAAGCGGTGCAGCCAGGCGGAACCCTGCTCGATCATCCAGCGGCAGGCGCTGCTGTCTGTGCGCAAGTGGCCCCCTTGCGGGTGGCAAGAGGGACGGTCCTGGTCCCCTGGGCCATCGACGTCCGCAATGTGCCAAGCGGAGGCTGAGACACCGTCATCACTGGGGCGGCGCCGATTCCCGGCCTCAGTTCCACAAACCTGAGCTGGTCAGCACCCGGCGAGGTGGCCCAGGACTGAACGGATCAGCTGGGGGGGGCGGAATTCGTGGCGGAACTTTTCATGCCCGTCCACCATGCCCCCATGGCCTCGGACGAGCACACCAGTGATGCGGCGGTGACTCGGTGGACGCGGGCGAGCGTCTACCCCGACATGTGGGTGGACCCGGGCGACGATCCTCGCGAGACCGATGCCGAAGTCGTCGACGAGCGTGGGGCGTTGCTCGACTGTCTGCGGCACTTTCGGCTCACCCTGGAGATGAAGTGCGCGGGCCTGGACGCCGGGCAGCTGTACCGGACCGACGAGGACCGCGACGGGGACTGGACCGGGGCGGTCGCCGACCAGGCGGTCGTGGACGAGGCATGGCGGCAGTGGCGGACCGAAGTGGAGCGGACCGACCGGTACCTGGACGGGGCCACCGATCTCGCCGCCACGAACACCGGCTTCTCCGAGCTCGGCCCAGAACCGGGCGGCCGACTCCTGCTCCGCGACGTCCTGCTCGCGCAGATCGCGGAGTACGCACGCCACTGCGGCCACGCCGACCTCCTGCGGGAGCGGATCGACGGCCGGGTCGGGCAGTGAGCAGGCTCCCTTACCCGTGAGGTAATCGACGCTCCTACGGTGTCCGGACAACCTTGGCCTCATGACGCCTGCCACCACTGCGGACGCGACCCGCGCCACCGTTCAGAAGTTCCTCGAGCTCCGTCTCGCCGGGGACACCGCCGGACTCACCGCGCTCTTCGCCGACGAGGTCGACTGGGTGCTCGCCGAGAATCCGGGGGTGCCGTGGATCCGGCCGCGGTCCACCGCCGCCGAATGTGCCGCGCAGTTCGACGAGTTGATGGAGCACACCGTTCCGGAGGAGGCCCGTGCCTCCGTCGACGCCTTTCTCGTGGACGGGAACGACGCCGTCCTCACGGGACATCTGTCGGGGACCGTGCGGGCGACCGGGAAGTCCTTCGAGGGGCCGTTCGCCCTGCGGCTCACCGTCGAGGACGGGCGGATCACCCGGCACCACCTCTACGAGAACAGCCTCTCGATCGCCGAGGCCTGTGCTCGGTGACCACGTCCTACCGCTCGACCAGGACGTTCGTGGACTCCGGGTCGCCGGAGACGCCCGAGGGTTCCTCCGGATCGGACGGCCACCAAGGGGCCGTGACCGCCGCGGACAGCACCGCGCCGACCTCGCTGTAGGCGGGCGCGGCAGGTGGCAGTGCCAGGCGGACGCGGACCGTTCGGGACTGGCCGGGCGCGAGGGCGAACTCGTCCGTCTCGATGTGCGTCCGGCCGGTCAGGTCGGCCCAGCGGTCCTTGTCCCCCTTGCCCTTCTGATCTCCCTTGTCCCCCTGGTCCCGCTTGTCCTCGACCGACCAGGGAAGGCCGCGGACTGACTGGCCGGGAGCACCGGGGCCGAGGGTGATCGCGATGCGCAGGCCGGAGCGGGTGAGCTTGCCCGCCGCGTTACGGACCCGCACCTTCCACTCCACAGGCGGGCCGCCCTCCGTCGCCCTGAGTACGTCCGGCACCTCGAGGGCGAGGTGCGTGGGGTCGATCGGCAGCCGGAGCCGCGGTGCCGATGCCGCCGCGTGGGCGCTTGGTGTCCAGCCCTTCCGGGCCAGTTGCGCGGCGACGGTGGAGGTCCGGCCTTCGCCGGAGCCGCGCTCCCTGTCGGCGGTGAACAGCCGGAAGTCGAAGGCCGTCCGGGCCTTGCCGTGGTGCGCGAGGGGCAGTACGGCGACGAACTCCCCGTTGTCGTCCTGCTCGTTGGTCCACTGGAGCGGTACGTCGTGCCAGGCGCCGTCTTCACGGACCTGGAGCCGGTCGGGGGACAGACCGATGAAGAGCCCCAGTACGCGTTGTGCCGCCTGTGCGTCGGTGAGGCGGCCCTCGACGGAGACGCGGAAGGGGAGCGGCGGGCCGCCGGGGACCAGTGAGTCTTTCTCCCCGAGATGGATGGCCGGACGTGGTGCCGATACGGCCGGGCTTCGGTCCGGCGACGCGTCCGGTGCTCGGTCGGCACACCCTGCTGTCACCGACAGGGCGACGAGCAGCGCGAGCGGAGCGATTAAGCCAGGTATTCGGGCCTTTGCCACGGGAACCTCCGCGCGGAGTCTAGCCATCGGTGCCCGCGCGGCCCACGCCCTTACGTCGACCCGTCATGTCGACCCGTCACGTCGACCCCGCCGCACCGACCGCCAGTACTGCCGCCCGCCCTCGTCCCGTACGACCACCCCCAGCCGCAGCAGCTCCTCGCGCAACTCCCGGGCGTCATCGGCGCCGTCCTCGTGCTTCCGGGCCTGTGCGCGTGCCCTCAGCAGGGCGTCCGCGCCCTCGGGCAGGCCGGGGATGCCGGGGACCCAGCGGCGGAACTCGGCACGGTACGGGTCCTCCGCCGCCCAGCCGTAGCCGTGCTCGGCGAGCGCCTCCGTGAGGCGGCGCCAGGGCAGACCGCAGTGCTCCCGGGCCAGTTCCAGGCCGTCCGGGGCCAGCACCACGAGATGCTTGCCGTCCCTGAAGAGCGCTGCGATCTCCTCACGGGCGAGCTCCCGCGTCGTGTCCCTGACGGTGAGGGTCACGTGGGTGTCGGAGATGCGGACCGACAGCGACTCGTGCACGGCGGTCAGGCCCAGCAGCAGGCCGCCGAGCGCGCCCACCGCGACCGTGCCGAGGGTGAGAGCGGGTTCCGGGACCGACGTCAGCAGCTCGGCCGGGCCTTCCAGCGGTGCCCACGGCAGGGACAGCAGCCAGCGGGCGAGGATCGGGAGCACGGCGCCGATGCCGGCGCCCACCCCTGTGCAGAAGAGGGTGATCGCCCAGGCCGATTCGGCCAGCTCCGTGGCCGGACCGCCCGTCGGCGGATCGGGTCGCTTGCCCATGTCCACGTGCCTCGCGTCCTCCATGGAGCGAGTCTCGGCCGGAACGACATGCTCCGTCGTCAGCCGTTGGTCTACTCGTCCGCGACTTTGGTCGTCCCTCGGGGACCGCGCGCTGCAAGGAGCCCTCAGCCGCCAGGAGCCCTCAAGGGTGCATCCGCGCCCCCTTCACCACCTTGTCGACCGCGTTCTTCGGGCCGTAGACCGCGAGGCCGACCAGGTCCAGCTCCGCCGTCGGCACCGCCCGTACCGCAGCCCGGTTGTCGCGGTCGTTGCCCGTGCCGAACAGGTCGGAGGTGAAGACCGAGCGGGGCAGGGAGCGGGACAGGGCCCGGGTGTGGGCCGTGGTCAGGGTTTCCTTGGTGGCCTCGAAGACGAGGACCGGCTGGCGGAACATCGGCAGGTAGGGGACGCCGTCCGCGTCCTCGTACGGCTCGCCGACCACCTCGGGGATCTGCGTTCCGAGGCCACTGACCAGGAACGACGTCACGTTGAGGCGCTGCCACGGCTCCAGGTCCGCGCGCAGCAGTACGGCGATCTTCGTGTCGAAGCGGATCGGCTCCAGGGGTGATGCGGTGTTCATGATCCGAGCGTGCCCGGCAGGTCCCGCCCGGGTCTTGTACGTTCTTTGCATGGCCGCAGAGCCCCTCGCCGAGTCCTCCTCCGGCTCCTCCTCCGGGTCCTCCAGGAGCGTCTCCGCCTGGCGGCCCCCCGTCGCCGGTGTCGTCGAGGTCTTCCACGCCCGTTTCACCGAGTACACGTATCCGATGCACGTCCACGAGGCCTGGACGCTGCTGATCGTCGACACCGGCGCCGTGCGGTACGACCTCGACCGGCACGAGCACGGCACCCCGCACGACACCGTGTCGCTGCTGCCGCCGCACGTGCCGCACAACGGCTCCCCGGTCAGCACGGAGGGCTTCCGCAAGCGGGTGCTGTATCTCGACGGGACGTATCTCGGGGACGAGCTCATCGGGGCCGCCGTCGACCGCCCCGATCTGCGCGATCCGCTGCTGCGGCGCCGCGTCGGGCAGCTCCACGGCGCGCTGGTGCGGCCCGGTGAGGAGCTGGAGGCCGAGAGCAGGCTGCTGTTCGTCGGGGAGCGGCTGCGCGGACATCTGCGGAACGACGGTGCCGTGCCCCGTCCCGCCGATCCCGTCCTGGCGCGGCGGTTGCGGGAGCTCCTCGACGAGCGGGTCGTCGAGGGCGTCGCGCTGCGGGAGGCCGCCGGGCTGCTCGGCGCCCATCCCGCCCATCTCGTACGGGCGTTCAGCACGGCATACGGCATCGCCCCGCACCAGTACCTGACGTCCCTGCGCGTGGGGCGCGCCCGGCGGCTGCTCCTCGAGGGACGCTCACCGGGGGACGTGGCGGTGGCGACCGGGTTCTGCGACCAGTCGCATCTCACCCGGCACTTCCGGAAGCTGGTGGGTGTGCCGCCGGGGCGCTATCGCAGCAGCGCGCGCTGAGCGTCGTGGAGATTGCGCGGCCGTACGGCGTCCGTCGTGCCGTACAGCTCCAGGCGGGAGTGCAGGTCACCGGGGAAGTCCGGTACGTCGATCTGGTCGAACTCGGTGACCTCGTTGAGGCCCACGGTCGCGGAGTGGGGGGCGAGGCCGTCGAGGCGGATCATGCCCGCGCGGCCGTTGGTCACCCGGATGTTCCAGTGGGTGAAGCGCGCGCCGAACAGTGGCCCGGCACTGGCGTCGCCGCCGTGGCGGCCGTCGTTGTGGACGGTGATGTCGGTGCGGACGTTGGCGAAGGGCAGGCCTCGGTGGCTGTCGAAGGTGCCCATCCGCATGTCGCCGCGTGACCAGACGTTGTGGGAGGACAGGCCCTCCACGTTGATGCCGTGGAGCTGGGTGCCGGCGGGGGCGGGGGTCGTGCGGGCCTCGATCGTGAAGTCGTCGATCAGGTTGTCGTGCGAGCCCTCGCGGCAGAAGTACGGGTGGTGGACTCCTCGGCCCGCCACGCGCGTGTGCCGGAGCGTGCAGGCGGAGGCGGCCACGAGGCCGAAGCCGTTGTCGACGTGGCGGACGGTGACGTCGTCGGCCCAGCAGTCGTAGGCGCACTGGAGGACGACGCCGTTGTGGCCCTTGTCGAGGAGGTGCGGCTGTTGCGGGGTCTCCACGGCCTGAAGGGTCAGTCCCTCCACGCCCGATCCGGTCAACTCCTTTACATGGGTGGTCAGTCTGGGGTCCCACTCGGGGCGTAGATCGAGCGGGAGGGGGCGTTCGAGGGTGGCCTGGCGGCCTCGGACGCGGGTGATGCGCACCGGCCACTCGTAGGGGACGTACGAGGTCAGTTTCGTCTTGTCGTCCCAGGTGTACGCCTCGGGGCCGGGGCCGCCGCCGGACATGTGCTCCAGCAGCGTGTGGCCGGCGTCGTCGGCGAGGCGGAGGAGGACCAGAGCGCCGGGGCGCAGTGCCGAGGGGTCCTGGACCGTCACCGTCCAGGACCCCTGGCGTGCCGGGGCGAGGGTCGTGAGCGTGCGCCACTCGTCGCGCCGGTTGCCCGTCCAGCCCTCGAACGGCCAGGACTTCGCCCTGATCGCGGCGACGAGGGAGTCCCAACGGGCCTCGGGGGCCAGCCAGATCAGGCCGCCCGCCCAGGACCAGGAGGACTTGTCGCCGCCGTAGCGGGAGCCGTAGACGCCGATCAGTTCGGTGAGGTTCTTGGTCGCGAGGAGTGTCGTACGGCCGCTTCCGGCGCCGCGCAGGACCACGTTGGAGTGGCCGACGCGGATCACGTCGTCGATACGGAACGTGCCGGGCGGGATGGTGACCGTGCCGCCGCCGGCCCTTCCGGCGGCGGCGACGGCGCGGTTGATCGCGGGGGCGGAGTCGGTCGTGCCGTTCGCCACGGCACCGAAGTCGCGGACGTCGGCCACGACGGGGCGGCGCGGGAAGCGGCGGGCTCCACCGTGGTGACCGGCCCGGCCGACGAAGGGGATCTGCGGGTGAGTGAAGGGATGTCCGGTGAACTCGCGCCAGAGGGAAGGCACTGAAGGCACTGAAGGGCCAGAAAGGCCAGAAAGGCCTGAAGGGCCTTTGGCAGGGGCCGCCTGTGCCGTGCCTGTCGTCGTTCCCGTTATCGCGCCGAGCGCCACGGCCGTGGTCCCGCCGAGCAGGGCCCGTCTGGTGAGATGCGCATTGCCCATGTCCGTACGCCCTCCATGCGGCTCGTCATGGATGTGAACGACGTTCAGAACTGCGTCAGTTGGTGAGCATGCCACGGGACCCCTACGCCGAAAAGAGGGCGCGCAGGAGTTGGGTCAAACGTCTTGGTACGGACCTGAAGTCAGCCTGCGGGCCGCTGGGTCAGGTGGCTGAACGCATCCAGGTTCCGCGTCGATTCACCGCGCGCCACCCGCCACTCGTACTCCTTGCGGATCGCCGAGGCGAAGCCCAGCTCCAGCAGGGTGTTGAAGGCGCCGTCGGAGGCCTCCAGGACCTGGCCGAGCAGGCGGTCGATCTCGTCGGCGGTGACGGCGGACAGGGAGAGGCGGCCGGTGACGTAGACGTCGCCGTGCTGGTCGACGGCGTAACTCACGCCATAGAGCTTGAGGTTGCGCTCCAGGAGCCAGCGGTGGACGCCCTGCTCGTTCTCGTCGGGGTGGCGGATGACGAAGGCGTTCAGCGAGAGGGAGTGGCGGCCGACGATCAGGGAGACCGTCGTCTTCAGCTTGCGGGTGCCGGGCAGCTGCGCGACATAGGCGCCCGGTTCGGGGCTCTCCCACTCCAGCTCGGCGTCCTTCAGCGCTCCCTCGACGACCTGCGCCGCGCGCTGTTGCTGATCGGTTTCACCCATGCTGCGAGCGTACGCGACGGCGGTGTGCCTGCATCGCGGCCGTGTAGACGTCCGCGGTGGCGGCGGCCGCGGTGTCCCAGCCGAAGGACTGGGCGTGGCGGGCGGCCTGCGCGCCGAGCCGGGGGGCCAGCTGCGGGTCGTCGGCGAAGTCGCCGAGCACGCGCGCGTACGCGGCGGGGTCGTGGCCCTGCACGAGAAAGCCCGTGTGTCCGTCGCGCACGGCGACCGGCAGGCCGCCGACCGATGCGGCGAGCACCGGGGTGCCCGCCGCCTGGGCCTCTATGGCGACCAGGCCGAAGGACTCGCTGTAGGAGGGCATGACCAGGACGGACGCGGCGCGGAACCAGTCCACCAGCTGTTCCTGGCCGACCGGCGGGCGGAACCGTACGACGTCCGCGATGCCGAGGCGGGCGGCCAGCTTCTGCAGGCCCTCCGGCTTGGCGAGGCCGCTGCCGCTGGGGCCGCCGACGACGGGGACGAGGATGCGGGAGCGCAGTTCGGGGCGTTCGTCGAGGAGGACGGCGACGGCCCGCAGCAGCACGTCGGGGGCCTTCAGGGGCTGGATGCGGCCCGCGAAGAGCGGGATCAGGGCGTCCTGGGGCAGGCCGAGACGGGCCCGGGCGGCGGCGCGGCCGTCGGCGGGCGAGAAGCGGCTGAGGTTCACGCCGGGGTGGACCACGGCGACCTTGTCGGTCTCGGCGGCGTAGTGCCGTACCAGTTCGTCGGCCTCTTCGGTGGTGTTGGCGATGAGCCGGTCGGCGGCGGCGACGATCTGGGTCTCGCCGATGACGCGGGCGGCGGGTTCGGGGGTGTCGCCGTCGGCCAGGTTGGCGTTCTTGACCTTGGCCATGGTGTGCATCGCGTGCACCAGGGGGACGCCCCAGCGCTGGGCGGCGAGCCAGCCGACGTGGCCGGAGAGCCAGTAGTGGGAGTGGACCAGGTCGTAGTGGCCGGGGCGGTGACCGGCCCAGGCCTGCATGACGCCGTGCGTGAAGGCGCACAGCTGGGCGGGGAGGTCCTCCTTGTTGAGGCCCTCGTAGGGGCCGGCGTCGATGTGCCGGACGAGGACGCCGGGGGCGAGTTCGACGGTCGGCGGGAGGGCGGCGGCGGTCGCGCGCGTGAAGATCTCCACCTCGACGTTGATCGCGGCGAGGCGCTGCGCGAGTTCCACGATGTAGACGTTCATGCCGCCGGCGTCGCCGGTGCCCGGCTGGTGGAGCGGGGAGGTGTGCACGGAGAGCATGGCCACCCGGCGGGGCCTGCGGTGCAGCCTCAGGCGCGCGGGAGCGGACGCGGAGCGCCGCCCGAGCCTGCCGATGTACTGGCTCACGTGGCGTTCCTCCTCGCTCCGGGCATGCCTGTCGCAGGGCGCACGTGCCCTCCAGAGCGCAAACATCGGAACGGGGCGCTCCATTTCCCGATTCGCGACTTTTACCGAATCATTACCGCTCCTCGCTCAACCGTTCGAGGCCGGAAAGTGCCCCTGCGCGTCGGCTCCGGGAGCGTGACCAGCGACTCCGGGAGCGTGACCAGCAGGTGAACTCGGTCTGACGACTCCGGTGAGCGGACAACCGGGCACCCGCCGCGCCTGTCACAGACCACGAAGGGACCCACAACTGCCTCACGGAGGTTCGCCATGCCCTCTCGCCTCGTCAGCCGCCCCCGGCGGTTACGTGCCGCATCGATCCTGATGCCCGTTCTCGGCACAGCCCTGGCCGTTCCGATCGCCCTGGCCGGTCCGGCCGGTGCCGCGGCGCCGACGGCCACCGCCGCGGTGAACGAGTACGGCTGGCACCTCACCTACACGGCCGCCCCCGGGCAGGCCAACAAGGTGAGCATCACCCAGTCGTACACCGGCGACCGCTCGCGGTTCACGTACGTCATCGACGACGTCGTCCCGATCGACACCGGGAACGGCTGCGACCACCCCGACAGCGCGGACCTCACCCGGATCTCCTGCACGGTCGAGGCCCCGGAGAGCCAGTCCCCGCTCAACTCCCTGGAGATGGACCTGGCCGACGGCGCCGACACCGCCTCCTTCGACAACGCCACCGACCAGGTCTACTACTTCAACTCGATCGAGCTGGGCGACGGCGACGACAGGTGGACCGGCGCGACCGGCAGCCGGGTCGACGGCACCTCCGTCCGGGGCGGCGCGGGCGACGACATCATCACGGTGGGCGCCCTGGGGTACGCCGGGGGCGGTGACGGCGACGACACCCTCGCCGCCGCCGGCGGCGGCGAGATCGTGGACGGCGGCCCCGGCGACGACACCCTCCGCGGCGGCGACGGCGACCAGATCCTGCGCGCCGACGACGGCGCCGACACGGTCTACGGCGGGGCCGGCGACGACGAGCTGTACGGCGGCCGCGGCAACGACATCCTGTACGGGAACAGCGGCGCCGACCGGATCTGGGGGAACAGCGGCGACGACGAGCTGTACGGCGGGCCGGGCGCGGACACCCTTTCCGGCGGCCCGGGCCGGAACATCGTCCGCCAGGACTGAGGGACTCACCTGCCGGGGGCCGCTCGGGCGGGCGGTCGCTCGTGCGGTTCCCCGGGCAGGTGATCGCGCGCGTGCCCGGGCGGGTTACTGATCATGCTTGGGAGGCACCGGAACCTGGCCCGGAGCCGGGCGGCGATGACCGGCCTGGCAGCCCGGCCGAGAGCCGCGGATCCACACCCGCGCCCGGGCCGCGTTCGGCCAGCGCCCGGGCCTCGCCCGGCCCGCGCCCGGCTCGCGGTCGCCTCGGCCGGTGTGCGTCCTCGGGTCGGCGGGGCCGCCTACCCTCGTACGCATGACATCCCGCCCGGCGACCCGCCCCCGCTCTCGGCCTCGCCCGAGCGCGGCGGCCCCCGTCGTGGGAACGGTGACGCGCGGGACGACCAACCCCAACCGGCTGCGCCGTATGGACCGCTGGATCGCGGCCGCCCACGGCGCGGAGCTGCGCCGTGCCGCCGACCCGGTGGCGGTCGACCTCGGGTACGGCGCCGCCCCCTGGACAGCCGTCGAGCTGCTGCACCGCCTCCGTACGGTCGCTCCCCGCGCGCGCGTGGTGGGCGTGGAGATCGAGCCGGCCCGGGTCGCGGCGGCGCTGCCGTACGAGCGGGCGGGGCTCGTCTTCCGGCACGGCGGGTTCGAGATCCCGATCCCGCAGCGCCCCGTGCTCGTCCGGGCGGCGAACGTGCTGCGGCAGTACGAGGAGGGCGAGGTCGCGGACGTGTGGGCGCGGTTGTGCGCCCGGCTCGCGCCGGCCGATCCGGCGACCGGGTCGCGCGGCGGGCTGCTGGTCGAGGGGACCTGCGACGAGATCGGGCGCCGGCACGTCTGGGTCGCGCTCGGCCCGGAGGGCCCGCGCACGGTCACCTTCGCGACCCGGCTCGGCTCCCTGGAGCGCCCCTCGGACCTGGCCGAACGCCTGCCGAAGGCGCTGATCCACCGCAACGTCCCGGGCGAACCGGTGCACGCCTTCCTGCGCGACTTCGACCGCGCCTGGGCGGCCGCCGCGCCCTACGCCTCCTACGGCGCCCGCCAGCGCTGGATCCGTGCGGTGCGGGACCTGACGGCCGACTGGCCGGTGGTGGACGGGCCGGTGCGGTGGCGGCAGGGCGAAGTGACGGTGCGGTGGGAGGCGTTGGCGCCGCGGTGCTGACCGGTTGACCCGCCGACCGGCTGACCTCCCGGCGTGGCCGGTCGACATGGGCCGCCGGGAACGATCTCTTTGAGTTGTTCGTCACACAGGCGGGGAGATCGTCATGCCGGAGGCATACCTGGGAGGGAACGGCGGGAAGCACTACCCCTGTCGTTTTGCGGGCCGACGTGGCAGCATCCCCGGACGACCGGATGTTACTGACGGTTAATCAGTTGGGGGCTGAAGTATGGGCAGGGGCAAGCGGGGCCTGATCGCGACGGCCGTGACGGTGGTCTGTGCGATCACCGTGCTGGCGGCGCCGGGCACGGCGTTCGCGAGTCCGAGCCCGAGTCCCACACCGACGCCGAGCGCGAGCCCGGCGCCCGCTCCCAGCAAGGATCTCGAGGCCGTACGCGAGAAGCTCGACAAGCTCTACCGCGCGGCGGCCCGTGCCACCGACGAGTACAACGCCGCCGAGGAGAAGGCCGACAAGCAGTCCGCCGAGATCGTCGAACTGGCCAAGAAGATCGTCAAGGGGCAGGAGCGGCTCGACGAGTTGAAGACCCGGGCGGGTGCCGCGGCGGCCTCCCAGTACCGCGGTGGCGGACTGCCGCCCGAGGCCCACCTGATGCTGAGCGACGATCCGCAGGAGTTCCTCGAAGGAGTGGGCCGGGTCCGCCAGGGCCAGCACGCGACCAAGGGACTGCTCGGCGAACTGACCCGCACGCAGCAGGACTTGAAGCAGTACGCGAAGGACGCCTCCGCTCAGTGGAAGAAGCTGGAGGCGGGCCGCAAGGCCAAGGCCGCCGCGCAGAAGAAGATCGAGAAGCAGATCGCGCAGGCCGAGAAGGTCGAGTCCCAGCTGCGGAAGGAGGAGCAGAAGCGTCTCGCCGAGCTGGAGAAGGAGGCCGCAGACAAGGCACAGACCGCCTGGCTCGGCTCCGGCATCCTCGACGACATCAGCGGCAAGGCGACCGAGCAGGGCAAGAAGGCCGTCGCGTACGCCACGGCCCAGATCGGCAAGCCGTACCAGTGGGGCGCCGAGGGGCCGAAGACCTACGACTGCTCCGGGCTGACCTCACAGGCCTGGATCTCCGCGGGCCGCGGCATCCCGCGCACCTCGCAGGAGCAGTGGAAGCGGCTGCGCCACATCGACGTCCGGGACATGCGGCCCGGCGACCTCATCATCTACTTCGACGACGCCAGCCATGTCGCGATGTACGTCGGCGACGGGGCGATCGTGCACGCCCCGCGGCCCGGGCGTACGGTGACGATCGCGGGGGCCGGGTCGATGCCCATACTCGGGGTGGTACGGCCGGACGCGGAGGCCGGCTCCGACTGATCCCGTGCCGCTCGCACCCGCTGAGCGAACACCGGATATCGGATATCGGACAACATGTCGCGGCGCTCGCAGCGGCGAACCGGACGCGGCGAGTCGTGCGGTGACCTGGAACACGTGACCCGCCCCACCCCGAACCTCGGCCGGACCATGCGAGGGCGTGACGTTCGTCATCCCCGCAGCATCCCGGCCTTGTCCAACTGCTGCACATATCGCGGCATATGACGCTGGCCGATGGCGCAGCGGCGTGGCTCACACCATTCCAATGCGGCGCCGACACCCGCTATGGTCCCCGTCGGTGGGTCGAGGTCCCTCGCCCCACCGTGCCCTCGGGGGGAGGGAAGGAACCCAAGACGATGCCCGTACCCATACCGCGGCAGAGAGCGATCCCGGCCGTGGAGAGTGGTCAGGCGCAGGCCGCGTCCCCGTGCGGCGGCCCGGCCGAGGACTCCGTGACGGACGTCTCGGCCACGGCCCCGCGCACGCCGGACACCGCCGGGAACACCACGGAGAAGGTGGAGAGCACCACCAGCCACACCAACCTGACGCTGCTGCTGATCGAGGACGACCCGGCCGGTTCGCCGATCGTGCCGGACATGCTGGACCAGGCAGGCAAGCCGATCCGCGTCCGCACGGCCCGCAACCTGACCGAGGCCGGGCGGCTGCTGACCGACGACGTCCACTGCATCCTGCTGGACCTCGCGCTGCCGGCGCCCGGCCGTGGCGACACCGACGACGAGCTCGCCGTGCTCAGGCACGTGCTGGAGATCGCGCCCCGGCACGCCGTCCTCGCGCTGACCGCCTCGGGCGACGCCGAGCGCGGCGCGGAGGCGGTACGCGTCGGCGCCCAGGACTACCTCTTCCGCGACGAGCTGGACGGCCGGCTGCTGAGCCGCGCGATCCGCTACGCCGTGGAACGAAAGCGCTCCGAGTCGGCCGAGCGCCGCCTCGCCGAGGGCCGGCTGCGCGCCCAGGAGAACCGTCGCCTGGAGCGAGGTCTGCTGCCGACGCCGCTGCTGGACGGCTCCCCGCTCCGGTTCGCCGCCCGCTATCGCCCGGGCCGCTCGCGCGCCCTGCTCGGCGGCGACTTCTACGACGTCGTGCGCACGCCGGACGGCACCGTGCACGCCATGATCGGTGACGTCTGCGGTCACGGCCCGGACGAGGCCGCGCTCGGTGTGGAGCTGCGGATCGCGTGGCGCGCGCTGACGCTGGCGGGACTGTGCGGTGACGAGCTGCTGAACACGCTGCAGCAAGTGCTGGAGCACGAGCGGGCCGACGACGAGATCTTCGCGACCCTGTGCACGGTGGACATCGCGCCGGACGGCCGCCGCGCCGGCCTGTGCCTGGCCGGGCACCCCTCACCGCTGCTGGCCCGCCCGGGCAAACCGGCCCGCCTGCTGCCGTACGACAACAACGGTCCGGCCCTCGGACTGCTGCCGGGCGCGCGCTGGCCTCGGATGCAGGTGGAGCTGGGCGCCGAGTGGAGCCTGATGCTCTACACCGACGGCCTGATCGAGGGCCGCATCGGCCAGGGCCGGGAACGGCTCGGCCAGGACGGCATGACGGAGATGGTCCGCCGCCAGTTCGCCGCGGGACTGCGGGGCGAGGCGCTGCTGCGGGCGGCGGTGAACGAGGTGCGCGACCTCAACGGTGGCGAGCTGACGGACGACGTGGCGGTACTGCTGCTGGACCGGGTGCCGTAGCTCCCTGGGCCTGCCGGAGGGGGCGTTTACCGGCCGCCGTTCCACGGCCCGTACGGACCGTCGCTGCTGGAGCCGCGGTGGCTGCGGCCACCGCCGGGGAGCGCGCGGATGGCGGGGCGTACGTCGACCATGTACACGATCGTCGCGATGAGCCCGATGATCGGCAGGAACGACAGGATCGGGAAGAGCAGGTTCACCACGAAGGCGATGCCCAGGACGATCAGCCAGAACGGTTTGGTCTTCTTGTCGGCCGCGCGGTAGGCGTCCTCCCGGCGCACAGCGGCGTCGATCAACGCGAAGCCACTGAAAACGATCAGGGCCATGCTCAGAAGCCACATCAACCCTGCGAAGCCCTGCATCAGCACAACGTCCACCACCAGACTCGGCTCGTCCTACGCGGTCACCGTACCCGTACAACGGGCCGGACACCCCCAGGGTGCCCGGCCCGATGTCGCTCTCCGCCTTCCGCCGTCCTACTTCGCCGGCGGGGTGGTCTTCTTGGCGGTGGCCTTGCCGTTGGTGGCGGGCTTGCTGCCGGGGGTCGTGGTCTTGGCGCTGGGCGCCGTGGTCTTGCCGTTGGCGGGCTTGCGCGCCGCCGGGGCCTTCTTGGCGGCGGGCGCCGGCTTGGCGGGCGTCGGCTTCGGCACGGCAGCGGAGGCAGCGGCGGGCTTCGCCGGCTCCTCCTTGACCTCGACCGGCTGGGACTTCGGCTGCGCCTTCGGCTCGACGGCCACGGCCAGCTCCTCGACGCTCTCGGCGACGTCCTCGATGCCCTCGGCGGCCTCGCCGCGCCAGGTGCGCACGGCCTGCTCACCGTGCTCGGCGACCTTCTCGTAGGTCTCCCGCGCCTTGACGGCGTACTCGGCGGCCACGCCGACCCCGCGCAGCGCGAAGTCCTGGGCGTTCTCGCCGAACTTCTTCAGGTCCGCGTCGAGGTTGCTGCCGAGCTTCTTGATGTCGGTGTCGAGGGACCCGAGGAACCCGGTGACCTTGTTCTGGAGCGTCTCCTGCGTCTCGCGGACGCGGGCGGAGGCCTCCTTGGCACGGGCGGACGCCTTCTCCTGCACGGCCTTGGTGTCGGTGTTGCGCACGGCCTCGAACCGCGCCGGGGCCTCGTTGCGCAGCTGCTCCACCAGGGCCGGGACCTTCTTGGCCTGCTGGAAGGCGAGGTCGGCGGTACCTGCGGCGAAGTAAAGCGGGGTCGGGTCGCTGAGGGTCTTGCGCAGGTCGTCGGTGATGGCCATGGTGATGGTCCTCCCGGATTCTGTCTCGCTTGAGTTCGGCTGAGGGTTGTGTGATCCGCGGCGGGCGGCCGGTGCCCTGGTCCGGCTCAGCCGGCCGTCTGCTGCGGGTCGGTGTCAGTGCGGCCGCTGTCCTTGCGGGTGCGGCGGGTGGCGGACGTACCGCCGTCGGTGCTGCGGGGACGACGGGCCGGTGGGGCGCCGTCGTCGACCGCGAGGGTCGGACGTATCTCGGCACGGGCGCCGGCGGCACCGCCGGTCGCACTGCCGAGGACTCTGTCCGGTGCGGCCATGTCGACGTCCGCGTCCCCGTCCCCCGTCCCGAACCCGTTCTCCTTGCGGAAGGACTCGTAGATCTGGAGCAGCACCTGCTTCTGCCGCTCGTTCAGCGTCGGGTCCGCGAGTATCACGGCACGCGTCTCGACCTCGTCCCGGTCCCGCTCGGCGTCGAGGATGCCGGCCCGGACGTACAACGTCTCGGCGGAGATCCGCAGGGCCTTGGCGACCTGCTGCAACACCTCCGCGCTCGGCTTGCGCAGCCCGCGCTCGATCTGGCTCAGGTACGGATTGGACACCCCCGCGGCGTCGGCGAGCTGCCGCAGCGACAGCTGCGCGTTGCGCCGCTGCTCGCGCAGGTAGTCACCGAGATTGCCGACGTTCAGGGTTGCCATGCCTCCACAGTGCAACACCCCGCTAACTATTGCAAGCACCTGCTTGCAATAGTGCGCCACGCCACCCGTACGGCAGAGGGGCGCACCTGACCGCCCATCACGAAGCATCCGCATCGTGATCGATGAGGAACATCCCGGATGCCAGAGCGCGGGCGACGTCGGCGAAGTACTGCTCGTCGGCGCCAGGGGCAAGACCGAGCGGGACGCCCTGACCGAGACCGACGAACAGTGCCCTGAGCGCGGTGGTCAGGCGTTGCGCCTGGTGCGATGTCACGGCGCTTCCGTTGTGCGGCCTTCCGGTGAACAGCGCGATCAGATGGTCCTCCTGCGCCCGGATGGACGTGGCGAGCTGCGCCCCCAGCTCCGGGTCGTGCAGGGCCATGTCCAGCAAGGTGATCTGGAGCGACAGGCCGGGCAGCGCGTCCGCGGCATCACAACTGCGCCGGTAGTACCGGGCGAAGGCGTCGACCGCTTCCAGTAGATCAAGTCCGGCGGGAACCGCCTGCTCGATCTCCTCGTAGTACGGCCGCAGGTAGTCGGCGACCAGGGCGACCACCAGGCCGTTCTTGCTTCCGAACAGTGAGTAGATGGCGCCGGTCGTCAGGTCGGCGCGTTCGGCGATCTCATCGAGCCTCGCCCGGTAACCGTCCCGGGAAACGACCTGGAACGCAGCGTCCAGCAAGGCCCGGCGGTTGCGTTCCTTGGCCTCTGCTCTCGTCATTCTCATAATTTGATTATTACCGTAATCTCATTACGGAATCGGGTACGCACGAGTTGCACTTCAAGGAGGACACTCATGACCCAGGTCGTGGCATCGCGAGTCACCCGCCGGACGGTGGGGGTCATCGCCGATGGCGCCTTCAAGGTGCTGCTCGCCGCCGTCTGCATCGCCGGCGCTGCCCCGCTCGGCCGGTTACTCGGCACGCCGGCCTGGCTGATGGTCGCCGCAGGCGCGGCCCTGCTGATCGGCGGCGGTATCGAGATCGGATACACGCGCAGCCGGTCGATGCGCACCTACACGCAGCTCATGATCGCCTACGACAGTGGCTGGGTGCTGACGGCCCTGACCGGCTTCATGGTGGCGCGGCAGGGCAGCAGCGCCGGGGGTGAAGTGTGGATGGGGTACCAGACAGCCGCCCCCGTCCTGTTCGCCGCGCTGCTGGTCGCCGCGGCCCCCACGCGGTTGGACTCAGCTCCTCACACGGAGGGCGCCGCCCGCTGACGGCGGGCTTCAGAAGTGAGTCGCGATCCCGAAGGCGCGGCGGGGCTGACTCATGTCGTGCTGTGACGGGACGGTGCGGCGGGTTGTGAGGGGCGGTGAGTCGGACTCAGGCATGGGGGACGACAGCCACGGGGCAGCGTCCGTGGTGGAGGACGGCGTGGGCGACGTGGCTCAGCAGCGGCCCCGAGTGCGGGTGCCGGTGCACGCGCCGGCCGACGACCAGCAGCCCGGCGTCCTCGGTGGCCTGCACGACGGCCTTGGCGGGGCTCGTGAGACGGACACTGTCGGACACGTCCACCCCCGGGTACTTCTCCTGCCAGGGGCGGAGCGCCCTGCCCAGTTCCTTCTGGCCGTTCCTCGTCATCTCCTCCGTGGCGTCGTGGTCCACACCCCAGGGTGTGCGCGCGTGGAGCGGCACGCTGCGGCCGAGGACGGCCAGCAGCGGGACGCCCCGTGCGGCGGCGGTGTGGAAGGCGAAGTCGAGCAACTCGTCGCTGGACCCGCGCGGTTCCACCGCCACGACCACGCGGCTCGCGGTCGCCGGAGGCGGGTGCTCCTTTCCCGGGGCCGTGCGGACCACGACGACGGGCCGGCCGGCGCGTGCCACGACCGGGAGGCTGACGTCGCCCAGGAAGTAGCTCGAGAAGGTCTCCAGCCTCCGGGAGCCGAGCACGAGCATCTCGGAATCCGATGCCGCCCGCAGCAGGGCCTCCCGGGCGTCCTCGGCGACCAGGCTGCCCACGACCGTCAGGCCCGGATGGCGTGTCTGCAGCTCCGACTGCGCGGTGTGGACCAGACGCTTCGCCCAGTAGTTCTGGTCGACTTCGGAGGGCCCGCGGGCCGGTTCCGGCACCAGCATCGGCCACGCGTGCAGCAGCCGCAGGGTGAGCTTGCGCTTCTCGGCCTCGTCGGCGGCCCAGCGGGCGGCGGTGAGGCTCTCTGGTGAGCCGTCGAGGCCCACGGTGACGACTGGTTGCATGGCGGCGGCCTCCGTCTCGTACGAAGCTGGACATGACGGTGAACGAGTCCGGGGGCGAGCCGTCCGGACGTCGCCGGCGGGCCGATCGTGGTGTGTTTCTCTCCCTTCGAGGAGTACACCAATCCCCTGCGGCGCGCATGTGGACCTAGGGAGGACAGGACACGAGAGGTCATGCAGCAGGCGTGATCGGTCTGGTGCGGGGCTTGGGAGGAAGATCCTCGATGGCTACGCGGGCATGGCTGCCGTCCGCCGCGTGCTGCGGCACTTCGCCGTCTGGCGGGTTAACTCCTTCTCCGCTCCCTGCGTTCTACGTGAGTTGCCCTCGGGCGCCGTCGCCACCTGCAGTGTCCTCGGTGTCCGGCGCGGGCAGGCGCATACCGCGGGACTCTGCGACGCGCAGGGCGTCGGTCAGGCACTCGGCGAGACGCAGGCCGGCGTAGCGGACCTCGGTGCAGGGCGACTCGGGGTCCTCCAGCACCCTGCGGGCCAGACCGAGCACATCGGTGCCGGTGGTCATCTGGAGGTCCTCCAGTTCGTCAGCCAGACGGGAGAGGTAGCCGCCGCCGTTCCCGGTGATCAGGTAGCAGGGCTTGCCGTCCGGGGAGAGCCAGGGCAGGAGCCGGGGGGCGGTTGTGCCGTCTACGTGGTCCATCAAGCGGCCACCGTCTGCTCGCCGACGAGGTGTTCGTGGGCCACGAGGTAGGGGCGGACGAGGGTGGAGGCGGTGCCGTCGAGTCGGGTGGGGAGGCCGTAGGGGGACCGGTGACGTGGGAGGTGTGAGGGCTGGGGCTCGGGAAGACGGCGTGCGGGAGCGAGGCGAAGGTGTGGGGAGCAGCGGAGGCAGCGGCGTCGTTTGCCGGTGCCCGGGGCGAAGAGGAGCCGCAGCCATGTGAGTGCGCGGGAGATAAGGTCGTGCATGTCGACGTTCCTTGTCAGCGTTGGCCGTGCCCCGGGAGGTCTAGCCACCTCGCCGGGGTCTTGTCATTTCGACCATACCGCAACTGCGTCCCCCTGCACCCCTCTGAGTTCTACAGCGTCCCACCGCTGTGGGACGCGTTCTACTCCTGCAGCATGCGTAGGGCTGCGGCACGGTGAGGGGATGACCGAGCTTCCGCGCTACGAGTACGTGAAACTCGCCGACGCCATCTCCGCGGACATTGCGTCAGGCAAGCTGCCGCAGGGCGCCGCGCTGCCCGGCGAGCGCGCCATGACCGATCTGTACAGCGTGAGCATCGGCACCGTGCGTCGCGCCGTCGTCGAACTCCGCAAACGAGGGCTCGTCGCCACCCTGCCGGCGAAGGGTACGTACGTCATCGGGATGCCGGAGCCCGTCGGCGACGCCCCCGAGGAGAGCGAACCGAACGCCTGAAGGAGCCCGCGCGTTGTCGTTCAGCCTCCGACGATGCAGAAGGGGTGCCCCGCCGGGTCCGTGAGGACCCGCCACTTCTCCACGTTCGGCTGATACTCAGGCCTGCCCGCACCCAGCCCCACCAGTCGTGCCTCGGCCTCCTCCAGGTCCTCGACCCTGAAGCAGCAATGCAGCTGCTGAGGCACCTCCTGGTCGGGCCAGCTCGGTGGGTGGTAGTCGTCGACGCGCTGGAAGCTGAGGGAGATACCGCCCTCGCCGCCCAGAGAGGCGAACTCGGCGTTGGACTTCGGATGGAGTTCGAGCCCGGTGGCCTGCTGGTAGAACGTCGCGAGCGCCTGCGTGTCGGCGCAGTCCAGAGTGATCGCGCTCAGCTTCATCCCCCGAGCACCTCCTGACAGTCCGACCAGGCAGGTTGGCTCAGCAGAGGCCGGATGCGGGTGAAGAGGCTGAGGAGGTCGGGGCCCCACTGGTCGCGGAAGGCGGGGTCGGTGCGGGCGAGGTCGAGTTCGTTGGCGGCCGTGAGCTCGGCGAAGTCCCGCCGTGACCGCGGCTCCGGGGTGTGGCTCAGGCCGGTGAACCGGTCGTGAAAGGGCCCGTCGGTGTCGGCGAGCGTCGGATAGGTGGCCCCGCGATCGCAGGAGGCGTACAGGTACACCAGTTCCTCGGCCTCGGCGCCTGTCACCGCCACGAGTTCGCTGCGTCGGTCCAGGGGCAGCAGTGCGCCGGGGAAGCCGTCGGTTCCGTAGAACGCGTGGCACAGTCCCGCGAGTTGGAGGGCCGGG
This sequence comes from Streptomyces sp. NPDC006372, assembly GCF_040612515.1. Classification (NCBI taxonomy): domain Bacteria; kingdom Bacillati; phylum Actinomycetota; class Actinomycetes; order Kitasatosporales; family Streptomycetaceae; genus Streptomyces; species Streptomyces sp. NPDC006372. The sequence continues at coordinate 61,882 of NZ_JBEXQJ010000025.1, forward strand.
CGGGCGTCCCATGCGGCGAGTTGCCGCTGTACGCGCTGGAGATGGGCGATGAGGGTGCCGCCCGGATGGGCGATGTCCGCGGCGCCGAGCTCACGCAGCAGCGCGACGGCCGGGCCGGAGGCCGCAAGGGAAACGGGCACGGGGTGGAGTCCTTCCAGCAGTGCCAGAGGTCGGCACCCATCAAATCGTTGGACGGACCGGGTCGGCCATCGATTTGATCGCGCTCGTGACGACTCCGCAGCAAGCCCTGGTCCGCTCCGCCGCCCGTAACAACGCCGAGTGGTGTGCGGCGATGTGCCGGGCTCATGGCGTGGCGGAGGAGTTCGGGCGCGAGGCGTGGGTCGCCGCGGGGCGGACGCCGGCGTACTACCCCGAGGCGGTGACGCTGGCGCCGGGTGCCGACCGGAACGCGCTCGTGGCAGGGATCGACACGACGTCGCCCGGCGCCTCGGTGAAGGACAGCTTCGCCGATCTCGATCTGACGGGGGCGGGGTTCCGGGTGTTGTTCGACGCGCGGTGGATCCACCGTCCGGCGGGCGCGGCGGCGCCCCACACCGCGGAGGAGGCGTCGGGTCTCTCATGGGACGTGGTGGGCGATCCGGACGCGCTGCGCGCCTGGGCGCTGGCCTGGGCGGACGGAGGTGAGGACGCGGGCCTGTTCCGGGCCGGGCTGCTCGCCGACCCCGGGACCTACGTGCTCTCAGGGCGGCCCGCGCGCGGCGGCCGTGTCGTTGCCGGAGCGGTGGTGACGCGCAGCGGGCAGGCGGTCGGGGTGTCCAACGTCTTCGCTCGGGACGGCCACGAACCGGACGCGGCCTGGTCGGCTCTGCCGCATGTGCTCGGACGGCTCTTTCCCACCCTGGCCGTGGTCGGTTACGAACACGGCGACGATCTGGCGGCGGCCCTCCGGCACGGCTTCGAGCAGGTCGGCCCGCTCCGGGTCTGGCTGCACGAGGGGTAGCCCCCGAGCGGCCCGGGTCGGCCTCTACCGCGGCTTGTACGCCAGGAACGTGCCGGCCTGCCTCCTGGCCCCCTCCTCGGGCTCCTGCACCGTGCGCGCGGAGACGACCAGCCCGGCCCGGTGGAGGAGTTCGGCGATCCGGTCCGGGGGCAGGAGGTACGACTCGTAGGACACCGGATGGCCGCCGTAGGCATGGGTCGGGCGCAGGTGTTCGTCGTCGCCCACGTGGCCTGCCAGCATCAGCACGCCGCCGGGGGCGAGGGTGCGGTGGAACTCCGCGAACACGGTCGGCAGCCACTGCGGTGGGGTGTGGTGGGTGGAGTAGTACGCCAGGATGCCGCCGAGTTCGCCGGAGCCGATGTCCAGCGCGGTCATCGAGCCGACACCGAAACGGAGCTCCGGGTACGCCGTCCGCGCCAGCTCGACCATCCTCGGCGAGACGTCCACGCCGAACACCCGCACTCCCAGGGCGGCCAGGTGGGCCGTCACCTTGCCGGGACCGCAGCCCAGGTCGGCGACCGGCCCCGGGTGAGGGGGCCGTACCAGCTCGGCGAAGGTCGCCAGCATCGCGCGGGACACCGGGTCCAGCTCGGCCGGCTCCTTGACGAGTCGGGCGTAGTCGGCGGCGACGGTGTCGTAGGACTCGCGGGCGGCGGTGACGTGGGGCGGCTCGGTCATGGCGGGAAGTTAGCCGACGGCACTGACACGCCTCGTACTCCGACGCCAGTACACCGGTTTACTCCCGCCGTAAGACGCCCGCACCGCCCCTCCCCCGGCACGGTGACAGCGTGAAGCCGAACCCGAAGCTGAGCCGCCCCGTCCGCCGGGCCCTTCTCGTCGCCCATGTCACCGCCTCCGCGAGCTGGCTCGGGCTCACGCTCGGGCTGCTCGCGCTCGGCATCACCGCGGCCGTCACCGGGTCCGCCGTGACCGTGGAGGCGTCCGCGCGGGCCATGAAGCTCTTCGCCGACTGGCTGCTGCTCCCCGTCGCGTTCCTCACGCTCGCCAGCGGGCTGGTCCTGTCGCTGGGCACGCCCTGGGGGCTCGCACGGTACCGCTGGGTGTACACGAAGTTCTGGCTGTCCCTCGCCACGACCGCCGCCACGGCGTTCGCCCTGCGCCCCGCCGTGAACTCCGCGGTCGCCGCGGTCGCCGCGGGCGGACCGCTGCCCGAGACCCACGACGTGCTGATGGGGCCGAGCGTCTCACTGTCGGCCTACACCTTCATGACCGTGATCTCCGTTCTCAAGCCCTGGGGGCTGACCCGGAGGGGGAGGCGCCTGCGGGCGTCCGCACGACGGGCACCCGAGAGTGTCTGAGGGTGTCTGCCTAAGCCACTTGCCACTTGCCTAAAAGCATTAGGAAGATGCACACTCTCTTCAGGCAAGAGGGAGGATCCTTATGGCACGCGTGGGACTCACGCCGGATCGTCTGACCGAGGCGGGCGCCGAACTCGCCGACGAGGTCGGCTTCGACCAGGTCACCGTCTCGGCGCTGGCCCGCCGGTTCGACGTCAAGGTCGCGAGCCTGTACTCGCACGTGAAGAACTCCCAGGACCTCAAGACCCGCATCGCGCTGCTCGCGCTCACCGAAATGGCCGACCGGGCCGCCGAGGCCCTGGCCGGCCGGGCCGGCAAGGACGCCCTGGCCGCGCTCGCGAACGTCTACCGCGACTACGCCCGGGAACACCCCGGCCGCTACGCCGCCGCCCAGCTGCGGCTCAACCCGCGGACCGCGGCCGCGAGCGCCGGTGTCCGGCACGCGCAGATGACCCGGGCGCTGCTGCGCGGCTACGACCTGACGGAACCGGACCAGACCCACGCGGTCCGGCTGCTCGGCAGCGTCTTCCACGGCTACGTCAGCCTGGAGCTCGGCGGCGGTTTCAGCCACAGCGCCCCGGACACCGAGGAGACCTGGGCCCGGATCCTCGAAGCCCTCGACACGCTGCTGCGGAACTGGCCCGCGGCCCCTACCGATCCCCGAGGCTGACACCCATGCACACCGAGCACGACTGGATCACCACCCCCCTCACGGCGGACCTGCTGCGCGGCGCCCTCGACCTGGAGCGCACCGAGCACGGCCTCCTCCCCCACCGGCTCCCGGCCCGGGCCCGCGCGCAGAACACCAACCCACAGCTGGCGATGGCCGAGGCCCAGCCCTCCGGCGTACGGCTGGCCTTCCGTACGGCCGCCACCGCCGTCGAACTGGACACACTGCGCACCAAGCGCGACTACGCCGGCTTCCCGTCGCGCCCGGACGGCCTGTACGACCTGCTGATCGACGGCCGCCCGGCCGGCCAGGCAGCCGGGACCGGCGGCAACGTCCTCACCGTCGACCTGTCCACCTGGGAGGGCGAGCTCACGCCCGGCCCGGTCGGCACCGTCCGCTTCACCGGACTGCCCGCCGAGGAGAAGGACGTGGAGATCTGGCTGCCGCACAACGAGACCACCGAGCTGGTCGCCCTGCGCACGGACGCGCCCGTCGCACCCGCGCCGGACCGGGGCCGCCGGGTGTGGCTGCACCACGGCAGCTCGATCAGCCACGGCTCGGACGCCGCGAGCCCCACGGCCGTCTGGCCCGCGATCGCCGCGGCCCGCGGGGGCGTGGAGCTGATCAACCTCGGCCTGGGCGGCAGCGCGATGCTCGACCCGTTCACCGCGCGCGCCATGCGGGACACCCCGGCCGACCTGATCAGCGTCAAGATGGGCATCAACATCGTCAACCAGGACGCGATGCGGCTGCGCACCTTCGGCCCGGCCGTGCACGGCTTCCTCGACACCATCCGCGAGGGGCACCCCGACACCCCGCTGCTGCTCGTCTCCCCCATCCACTGCGCCATCCACGAGAAGACGCCCGGGCCCACCGCCCCCGACGTCGAGGAGATCGGCAAGGGGCGGCTGGTCTTCTCCGCCATGGGCGACCCGGCGGAGACACCCACCGGCAAACTCACCCTCGCCGTCATCCGCGAGGAGCTGTCCCGCATCGTGCGGCAGCGCGCCGCCGACGACCCGAACCTCCACTACCTCGACGGCCTGGAGCTCTACGGCGAGTCCGACGCGGCCGAACTCCCGCTGCCCGACAACGTCCACCCGGACGCCGCCACCCACCGCCGCATCGGCGAACGCTTCGGCGAGCGGGCCTTCACCGAGGGCGGTCCCTTCGCCCCACGCCCGTAACGCCGCCCGCCACCCGTCAGCCCTCGAACCCCTGGTCCGCCAGGATCTTGTCGATCCGGGCCCGGTGCGCCGCCTCCCAGTCGTCCAGGGTCTCCCCGGCCTCCTTGGCCAGCTTGGCGCGGGCGGCGGTGCGGACCTCCTCGCGGCGGGCGCCGGGCACCACCACGACGCCTTCCTCGTCGGCCACGACCACGTCACCCGCGTCGACCGCGACCCCGCCGCAGCGCACCCGCTCGCCCAGCGGCCGAACGGCCGACTTGCCGCCCGGGATGGGGATGACCCCGCGGGCGAACACCGGGAAGCGCATCTCCCGTACCTCGGCGAGGTCGCGGATCAGCCCGTCGGCGACGAACGCGGCGACGCCCCGGCGCTGGGCGACGGCGCAGACGTTGCCGCCGGCCAGCGCGTAGTCGAGGTCGCCCGACTCCACGACGACGACCGAGCCGGGGGCGGCCCGGTGGATCGCGGCGTGCAGCATCAGGTTGTCGCCGGGCGGGCACCGTACGGTGAAGGCCGGTCCGGCCACGCGCGGCACCGGCCCCCACAGCGGCCGGATCCCGCTGTCCATGACCTGCTCGCGGCCCAGCAGGTCGGCCAGTGTGGTCGTGGGTATGTCCGTGAACGCGTCGACGTCAGCCATGACACGCATCCAACCACCCACACCGGCCGTTAGAACGGCAACGGCCGGGCCCGTACCACCTCCAGCCGCGACACCGCCCGCGTCAGCACCACGTACAGCCGGTGCGGGCCCCGTTCCTCCGCCTCGGCGATCGCCGCCGGCTCGACGGCCACGACATGGTCGTACTCGAGTCCCTTGACCACGCTCGCCGGTACCAGCGACAGCCGTGCGCCGAGTTCCTCGTGGCCCGCCGCCTCGATACCGGCGGCCTCCAGCGCCGCCCGCACCCGGGGCACGTCGGCGTCCGCCGCGACCACCCCGACGGATCCCTCGCGCGCGAGGGCGTCCCGTACGGCGTCCACGACCGCCCCCATCACCCCGTCCGCGGTGGTCTCCCGCGTCCGCAACTCCCCGTCCCCACGCAGCGAACGGGCCGCCGGCACGTCCACGTCCAGCCGCTCCAGCAGCCGGTTGGCGAACCCGACGACCGCCTGCGGCACGCGGAAGCCGGTGGTCAGCTCGACCACGGCCGCGTCCGGCTTCCCCAGGTGCGCGAGGACCGTCCGCCACGACCGTGCCGCCCACGGCGTCGTCCCCTGCGCCAGGTCGCCCAGCACCGTCAGCGAACCGAAGGGGACCCGGCGGGCGATGGCCCGGCACTCCATCGGTGACAGGTCCTGCGCCTCGTCGACGACGACATGCCCGTACCCCTCCGGGTGCTCGATCAGCCCGGCGGCCTCGTCGACGAGCACCAGATCGGCGGCCGACCAGCGCGCCGACTTCCACGACCGGGGCGGCCTCCGCCACCGCAGCGCCTCCTGCTCGGTGGGGTCCAGCAGCCCGTCGGCCGCCTCCGCCAGCACCTCACCGTCGCCGAGCAGTCCGGCCACGACCTCCTCGGGCCGCACCCGGGGCCAGACGGCGTCGAGGTACGCGGACACGGGTCGTGCCCGCTCGACCCGGCGCACCCAGGCGTTCGTGGGCGGCCCGGCCCGCCGCTCCACCTGCGCGCGCAGACAGCTCACGATCCGCGCCCGAACGCGCTCCCGCCCGACCCCGTACGGCGGTGCCTCCTCCCGTACGTCCGCGACGATCCGCGCCAGTTCCGCCTCCGGCACCCGCCAGCGGTACGACCCGTCCGGCACGGCGAGGGAGCCGGCCCCCTCGGTGCGCACCCGCGCGTACAGCGCCCGCCGCAGCACCTCGGCCATCCGGGCGTCGTGCTTGACGGCGGCGGCCGCCGGCTCGTCGACGCCCCTGACCGGATGCCGCGCGATCTCCTCGGCGAGCGTCGACTGCCGCACCCCGCTCTCGCCGAGGGCCGGCAGGACCTCCGCGATGTACGACAGGAAGGTGCGGTTGGGCCCGAGGATCAGCAGACCGCCGCGCCGGATGCGCTGCGGGTGGGTGTAGAGCAGATAGGCGGCCCGGTGCAGGCCGACCGCGGTCTTGCCGGTGCCGGGCGCCCCCTGCACACACACCGACACCGTCAGGTCCTCCCGGACGAGGTCGTCCTGCTCGGGCTGGATGGTCGCGGCGATGTCCCGCATGGGTCCGACGCGTGGCCGCTCGATCTCGCGGGCGACGATCTCACTGGCCCGGGCCTCCCCCTGCCCCAGGTGCTCGTCCTCCAGGCCGGTGAGGTCGCCGGAGTCGCCCCGGCTGCCGGGCGCCCAGCCGAACCGCCGGCGCACGGCGACGCCCTGCGGATCACGCGCCGAGGCCTGGTAGAAGGCGCGCGAGACGGGAGCGCGCCAGTCGACCACGAGGGGAGGTTCGGCCGGGTGCTCGGTGATCCGCAGCCGCCCGATGTGCAGCCGCCCACCGGCCCCCTCGAACTCCAGGGCCCCGAAGAACAACGGCCCCTCGGGCAGTTCCCGCAGCGCCTTGGCCCGGCTGCGCAGCCGGTATCCGAGGACCTCGGCATCGGCACCGGACGCGGATACGTCCTCCCCGATGACGACCTGTTCACCGGCGCCCTCGACCATGGCGGCGAGGGCGTCCCGGCAGCGCTCGTGATGGGCGCGTTCCCGGTCGAGTACGTGCTGAAGGGCAGGCTCGGTCGAGGTCATTCCACCGAGCATAAGCGAAAACGTAACCGAGTTAAATTTATTACTGAGTTCCACCTTGGAGATTCGGCGGCAGCCCGGCCGCCAGCCACCCGAACGCCCGCTCGGCCGCGGCCACCGCGTCCGGCCGTACGTCGCCCACGCGCTCCCCCGCCGCGATCCGCCGCCAGTTCTCCATCGCGAGGATCCGCAGTACGGCCATGATCTGCCCGGCCGCGAGCCGCGCGTCCAGATCACCCCCGAGCGCCTCCGCGAGCGCGGCCTCGGAGCGCTCCTGGTGCGTGTGCGCCCGGGCGGCCAGGGAGGGCGTCTCGTAGAGCAGGCCGTGGAAGGCGAGGACCTGAGGGTGATCGCTGAGCCCGGTCACCGGATCGGACCGCTCCAGCCCCTCCAGGAAGTGCCGCCGCAACGCCTCGACCGGGGAGGCCTCCGCCTCCGCCACCACCCGCGCGGCCTCCCCCTCGTGGTCGGCGATCCGGTGCAGCACCAGATCCTCCTTGGCCGGGAAGTACCGGAACAGCGTCGGCTTCGAGATCTCGGCAGCCGCCGCCACCTCGGCCACGGACACCGCGTCGAACCCCTTCTCCAGGAAGAGCCGGATCGCGATGTCCGACACGACCTGGTACATCCGCTGCCTCTTGCGCTCCCGCAGCCCGATCTCGCTCATGCCGCGAGCCTACGCAGTGCCGCACCGCACCGAACCGGGCCTAAGCGAGGGTCCTGGCGAGATAGGGACTGGCGGTGGAGCGGGCCGGCAGGCCGAGGGACGCGGTGGCGGCCGCGAGGGTCATGGCGTAGGAGTCGACGGCCCGCCGGACGTTCGGGGCGTCCAGACCGGCGCCGGTCACCAGCCGGTCGAGGTCGACGTAGGCCGACCGGACGATCTCGACCCAGCGGTAGACCCGCCAGTCCCGCTGCCAGTCCCGGGTGTACGCGCCGGGCAGGGTGTTCTCCCACCTCCGGAGCATGCGTTCCCGGATCTCCGGCCTGGTCGGGGTGAGGTGGAAGTGCCGGACCAGGTCGTACAGCGGATCGCCGACCATGGCCATCTCCCAGTCGATGATGGTGAGGGCCAGACGGTCACGCTGGGAGTGGCGGACGAGGTTCCAGGGGTTGAGGTCGCCGTGCAGCAGGGCGTGCTTGCGCGGGGTGACGCGGTGCCGGGCGAGGATCTCGCTCAGCCGGTCGGCGTCCGGCAGCCCCAGCGCCTTGGCCACCTGCTGCGACTCCTTCGGCAGCCCCCGGACCAGGGTGACCAGCTGCTGGCTGAGCCAGGTGTAGAAGTCCCACGGGCCGGTGAGCGGGTCGAGCCCGGCATGGTCGACCCGGGTCAGCTCCCCGAGCTGGTACACGAGCCCGTCCGCCTCGTGCGGCAGCAGCCCGTTCACCGGGTGGCTGGGGGGCCGGTCGCTGTGCCGCGGTCCCACGTAGGTGTGGATGGCGAAGTCGTCCCCGCCGTGGCTCCTGCCCAGTGCGAGCACCCTGGGGGCCGTCACGTCGACATCGGAGCGGGCGATGGCGCGCAGCACGGCGTGCTCGCTGAGGTGGCTCGGCTCCAGGCGGCAGAACGAGGCGATCCTGCGCCGCACCACCACGGGAAAGTCGACGTGCGGGACGCGGACGACGGAGTTGAGGTGGGCGGTGCCCTTGAAGACCCGGCCGGCCGGAGCCGTGCCCTCCGCGACCAGGGCGTCGCGTACCGCCGGGTGCGGGAAACCGGGGTCCTCCGGGACCCGCTTGTCGGGGAGCCAGGTGAGGGCCGGGACCGGCCGGAAGGCGGTGGGCCTGCGGTGCCGTGAGGTCCGCCAGCGCAGCAGCACCCGCTCGACCTCCGTGCGGCCCGGGACCCTCGCGAGGCCGAGCGGTTCGGCGGCGGTGGTGAGCGCCCGGTGCACGACGGCGGTGGCCTGCGTCAGGCTCCGGTCGTCGAGCCGGTCGTCCAGCTCCTTGGCGGCCCGCATCACGTCCGGGTACACGGACTGGGCCCGCTCGAAGGCCACGTAGTGCCGCAGGTCCTTGGTCAGGCCGTTGACCGCCGAGGGCCGGCTCTCCTCCATGGCCACGACCCAGGCCTGCCGCACCTCGTCCCATTGGGACGCGGGATAGCGCATCCGGACCAGGTGGGTCGCGAGCTCGTGCAGCGGGTCGCCGTAGGTCGCGAGTTCCCAGTCGACGCAGGCGATCGACCGGTCGTCGGCGGCGACGATGAGGTTGTCGCGGTGCAGATCCGTGTGCAGCAGGCCGTACGGGCGGCGCGTCATGGCGGGGATCCGCTCGGCCAGCCGGTTCAGGGCGTCGGCCGGGACACCCAGGGCCTCGAACAGCCCTCCGAACTCGTTCCAGTTGGGCTGCCGGACCTGGCGGTCGGCCTGCTGGGCCAGGGTGCGCAGGAAGCCGCGGCTGTCCTTGTCGCCGCCGGTCCGCACCTCCGGCATCGGGGGCAGGGTCTCCTTGCGGACCTGTGCCATGTGGGCGACCGTCCGCATCAGTGACGCGATGAGGGGACGTTCGACCGGTTCGCCGTCCTTGTGGAGGCTGGAGAGCGGGACGCCCTCCACATAGCTGTGGACCGCTGAACCGTTCCGTCTGGCCAGGCATTCCGGTGCCCGGGGCAGTGCGCCGCTGATGGCGCGGAGCACGTCGGGTTCCTTCCAGGTCCGGATGACGACGGGCAGCGCGTCCAGGGTGCGCAGCCGCACTATCGCCAGGGTGCCCGTCTCGCGTCCCACGTACCGGGCCATGGGCTCGGTCAGGGGCAACACGAAGTTCCGGTTGTGATGGCCGTCGTACATCACGCCGTCTGTCGTCGCCCGCCGCACGAACTCCCCGTAAGGGTCGTGCGCGGGGGCCCTCCCCGGGGGAGGTGGGGAAACCGGCTGCGGGGGCACCGGCTGCTCCTGGATCAAAGTGCCATGCTCTGGAAAGTGTTGCAGAGCCTAGCGCCGGGCCGGTGCCCACACGACTCGAGTCCGGTGATCGGTGGTCTCAATGAGGTAACCGTGACACTCGGATACCTGTGCGATTACTTGTGCGATCACGCCTCTCGCAGGGCGAGCAGGACTTCGTCCATGGAGCGGACGATGTGCGACGGCTCGACGCCGACGGCCACCAGTCGGTCCAGTTGCCGCTGGTTCCGGGCGTAGCCGAGGAAAGGGACGCCCAGCTTCTGCGCCGCCTCGTAGTCCGTCCCGGCGTCGCCGAGCATGAGGGCGTGCGACGGGTCCGCTCCGAGCGCCTTGAGGGCCTGGGACAGGCAGTGCGGGTGGGGCTTCATCTGATCGAGGTCCTTGGTGCGCCCGTAGATGTAGGAGAAGCACCCCTTGAGGCCCCGGCTCTCGACGTAGGCCGCCGCGGCGAGCGCCGAGTTGTTCGTGGTGATGGCGAACCTGGCCCCCAGGGCCGACCAGGTCCTGATGAGCGGATCCACGTACGGCGTGGGCATCGCGCTGGGGACGGCCGTCAGCTCCTGCTGGGTGAGCCACTCCTCGAGCAGGGTGATCAGGTCGCTCTCCGGATGCCGCTCGTTGACGCCGAGCAGCACGGCCTGCGGATCCGGGTCGAGGCGTTCCTCCTCCCGCAGCAGTCCGCCCAGTCCGCGCTGCTGGATCAGGTTGACCAGCTCCCGGGCCACACCGGCCGCCGGGTGGCCGGCGAACAGCCGGCATATCGGCCCGTCGAGGTCCCAGAGGACGTAACGAACGGGAGCGAGCAGTTTTCGCAGTTCCCCGGCCGGTGCCGTCGCCGCACCAGCCCGCGTCGTATCAGAGGTCACTAGGAGAGTGTCAGGTCCGTCGTGATGGTTTCCCAGAGGGCGTCGAACCACTTCTGTGATTCCTTCACGAACGCCGCATCCCGCTGACCCGCCTGTTTCACGAAGGAGAACAGCAGGGACTGGGAGCCGAGGACGTCGTACATGTCCAGGGTCTGGCTGCCCCACTCCTCCGCGCGCCTGGTGAGCATGTAGTAGCCGATGAGCGCCTCCTCCTCGTTGAGGAGGTACAGCTTCACCGGCGGCGTGAACGGCAGCGCGCGGAAGCGGACGCGTACGTCCATGCCGTGGGTGGAGCGCAGGGCCAGCAGGTTGTGCTGGAGGACCTGCCCCTGGGCGTTGCGCATGGCCAGCCAGCGCTGGTGGACGGGGTTGTCGTCGCCGTGGGCCTCCACGGGGACGGGGAAGGCCAGCTCGATGTCCCGGGACGGGACGAGGATGCGGACGTCGATCGACTCGGGGCGGAGGCGGCCCTCGTGGATCAGGCGGAGCGGCTCACCGATGGCGACCATCAGCGTCTCCGCGGTGTGGCAGACGACGTCGACCCGCACCCGCCGGGCCGAGAACGCCTCCGTCAGCCGGGGCGCCAGCCCCACCATGGTCGGCTGCGGCTCCCCGCGTGCCGGAGCCGGGGCCGCGATCCGCGGCGGGCTGCCCTTGCTGACGTTGGTGAGGAGGCCGTCCTCCTGGAGTACCCGCAGGGCCTGGCGGACGGTGCCGCGTTCCACGCCGAACTCGTCCGCGAGTTCGGCCTGGGTGGGCAAGCGGTCCCCGGGCCTCAGCTCACCGGCGCGGATGCGTTCCTTCAGGCGGTCGGCGATCTCCTGGGGCGTGAGCCTTCTGCTGCCGTTCACTGCCACGTTCTCCGCCACGTCCTCCGCCACACTTCTCCCCGCTCCCCCGCGTCACAACCAAACGCTACAACTTTGATCCATCTGACGGGAGTTGTTTGAAAGTTGTTTATGACTAGTAGCCAAGTGGGGACAACTTAATCAGAGTTGGTTGCCAACTTGCCAGAGTTGGCGGAAGTTTTGCTTCCGAACTTCCGAAGGGGGAACACCGATGCCCGCCCTCGCTCTCCTCTCCGCCGCCTTCGTCGTCGCCTTCGAGCAGCTCGTCCAGTGGAAGTACGGCCCGGTCGGCATCGTCGGCCTGCTCCTGCTCACCGTGGGCATCAAGGCCAAGAGCCCGGCGGTCAGCTCCGCCGGGGCGGTCGTGCTCGCGCTGCTGATGACCGGGCCCGCCCGCTGACTCACCGCGTGAGCACCAGGTCCGAACTGATCGTCTCCCACAGCGCGTTGAACCACAGGTGGGACTGCTCCACGAACGTCGTGTCGCGCAGGCCCGGGCCCTGCCGGAAGGAGAACAGCATCGACTGGGTGCCCTGGGCGTCGTACATCTCCAGGTGCTCGTGGTCGATCTCGGTCTCCCGGCGGGCCAGCGTGTAGTACGCGAACAGCGCCTCCGCGCCGTTGAGGAGGTAGAGCTTCACCGGCGGCGTGAAGGGCAGCGCGCGGAACGTGACGTGCACATCGATGCCGTGCGTGGCGCGCAGGGCCAGCAGGTTGTGCTCCAGCACCTGCCCCTGGGCGTTGCGCATCGCGACCCACCGCTCGTGCACCCAGTCGTCGCGGCGCCCCTCGACCGGCACCGGGAAGGCGAGGTCGATGTCCCGGCTGGGCAGCAGGATCCGGACGTCGACCTTGGCCGGTTTCAGCCGCCCGGCGTGGATCTGCCGCAGCGGCTCGCCGATGGCGAGCGTGAGGGAGATGGAGGTCAGGCACACGGCGTCGATCTCGACGTGCTCCGACGCGAACGCCGCCGCTATCCGGGGCGCGAGGGCCACCGTGGTGGGCAGCGGTGGCGCTTCCGGGCCGGTCAGCGCCCTGGAGAGGTCGGCGGCGACGGTCGCCGGGGCGCCCTTGGACACGTTGGTGAGCAACCGCTCGGACTGGAGGATGCGCAGCGCCTGGCGCACGGCACCGCGCTCGACTCCGAACTCGTGGGCCAGCTGGGCCTGGGTGGGCATGCGTTCACCCGGCCGCAGCGCTCCTGACCTGATCCGGGCGCGCAGCTCTTCGGCCACTTCGCGATGTGTTCTCTGTGGCCGTTGTGACCTCTTCCGTCCAGTGACGGAGGCGTGTTCCGGGTCCACCATCAAACAGTACAACTTCCCGCCATCTTGCGGCAGTTCACTGCTGGGTGGTTATAGGGAGCTTCCAAGTGGAGATAAGTACAGTGAAGTTGGTCGCCAACTTGCGCAACATGGTCAGTCTTTCAGGGGGTTGGCCATCCACCATGGGGTTCCCTTCCGGAGGGGAGCCGGGAGCCCCGGGCCGGTCGGCGCCACCGCACAACAACCACAACCGAACAGCTCGCTACGGATGCGGGTCCCCGTCGTCGGCAGAAGGGAGCGGTTCAGAACATGTCCGGGCACCAAGGCCGCCTGGACGTACGCAGCAGGGCGTCGGCCTTCCGGGCGGCGCCCGCTCGTTCTTCCCGGACCCGCCCCAGCGCCGCCAGCCGCACCGCCGACTCGTCCCCCAGCCACAGCGCCCCCAGGTCGCCCAGCCCCAGCGTGACGTCCGCGCTCTGCGTGGTCGGCTTGCAGGACGCCCCGTCGGCCGAGGCCTCCAGCCGGTAGCGCCCGCCGGTCAGCCCGTCCACCCCGGCGACCTCCAGCACCAGCGCCCCCTCCCCCTCGTACGTCCGCGCCTCCAGCGCCCGTACGACGTCCAGGATCCGCACCCACAACCAGTCCGCCAGCGACGTGATCCGGGCCGCCCGCGGGTCGGGCAGGAAGTGCGGGAGCAGGTCGTCGGGCGCCCGCGGGCCGCTCTTCACCCGCGCCACCCAGTCGATCGAGCAGAGGTACTGCCACAGAGCGCGCTCCGCGGCCGGTGTCGTGCCGATCAGCCACCTCACGGTCGCCGTGTTCAGCGGCTGCAGCTTGCCGTCCCCCCAGTTGTCGTCCACCTCGTACACGGCCAGGCCCTCGACCTCGCCGGACGCCGAGCGGTACACGGCGAAGAAGGGCTGCTTCCACGACGGGTCGAACCGTACGGCGCCGGTGTCCAGCTGCCACCACAGCTCATCGCGGTCGACCAGGCCCGGCCGGGCGCGGCGCAGCCGGTCGTGCAGGTCGGGGCCGAGCTTGCGGGCCTCCTCGCCGTCCACCAGGTCGATCCGCCCGCCGTCCGCCGGACCCGCCCAGCGGGCGTCGAGACCGGCACGCGGCACGTCGACCGTCCACTCGGCCGTCCAGGTCGCCGGCCCGAAGCCGTACCGGCCGTAGATCGGGTACTCGGCGGCGATCAGCGTCGCGACGACGTCCCCGCGCTCCTTCGCGGCCGCCAGGTCCCGCGCCATCATGCCGCTGAGCAGCCCGCGGCGGCGGTGGGTGGCGGTGACGGTGACGCCCGATACGGCGTCGGCGGGGACGGTCGCCCCGCCCACGACCGTCAGCTCCTGGGCGAAGGACCTGAAGGTCGCCACACACCGGCCGGCGTCGAAGGCGCCGAGGTAGCGGCCCGGCACGAACCGCCGGCGGCGCCCCTCGCGTTCCTCGTCGGAGACGGCCGGCGCCCGCAGGAAACCGGTGTTCACGGCACGAAGCCACTCGCCGAACTCGGCGTCGGTGATCGGGCGTATGTCGATGCCGTCGGCTCGGGGCGTGGGGGTCATGGACTCACGCTAGGCGGAGGGCCGGTCGGTGTCGCGCGGTTTTCCGCGCACCGGCCCTCCCCACCCGCGGGAGGGCGGCTCACGCCAGCAGGTCGTCGACCTGCGCCTCCCCTTCGCGGTACCGGCGGGTGATCTCCGCGCTGCATTCGTCGGCCGTGCGCTGCAGCCGCTGCCGCCGCCGGGAGATCTGCTGCTCGTAACGCTCGAGGCGCCCCATCGCGGTGGTCAGCTCCGCGTCGGTGCGTGCCTCGAGATCGGACAGCTCGACCTCGGCGAGCATCTCCGCGGCCAGCCGCCGGTACTCCTCGCCCTGCGGCGTGCCCAGGGTCAGGTGCCGCGCGGAGGAGCGGTTGCGGGCGGGGGCGTCCCGCAGGATCTCCGCCAGCCGCTCGACCACGGACGCCTCCGCGGGCTCGGCGACGGAGACCGGTTCCGCCGGTGCGCGCCGCGCCAGCTCGGCGCGCAGGATGTCGATCCGCCCCTGGAGCAGCCGCCGTACGTAGCTGAGGTCGGCCTCGTCGCGCTGGGCCTCGCGGCGCAGCGTGCGCAGCTCGGGCAGGCTCCGCGCGGCCGGCCCGTCCTCGGGAGCGTCCGAGGGCAGCCGCGGGCTGTCGGTGCGCTGTGTGGGCGGCCGGTGGTACTCCGACGTCCCGATCCCCGTGTATGCCGACCAGACAGCCCCCGACTGCTGCCCGGTGCTTGGTGTGCTCATGTGCCTCAACCGTCCCCTCGACCGGTGTGTGAAAGCATCGTGCCACCCCAAGTGGCCGCTATGGGAACGAGTGCCCCCGATAGACCCCAGATGGGCGGATAGGCAGCAAAATACGTCCCAGCGCGGTCCGTTGGCGCCCGATGCAAACCACCCGTTCGTGCCATGGGCGAACCGCCCGCGGCTCCACGTTCACCGCCCTGCATGATGGACGTATGCGAGCAGTGGTGCAGAGGGTGGACGGCGCGAGCGTCGTCGTGGACGGCGAGACGGTGGGCGCGATCGAGGGCGAGGGGCTGTGCGTCCTGGTCGGCGTCACCCACGAGGACACCAAGGAGAAGGCGGCCCAGCTGGCCCGCAAACTCTGGTCGATCCGCATGCTGCAGGACGAGAAGTCGTGCAGCGACATCGACGCCCCGCTGCTGGTGATCAGCCAGTTCACCCTCTACGGCGACGCCCGCAAGGGCCGCCGCCCCACCTGGAACGCCGCCGCCCCCGGCGATGTCGCCGAACCGCTGGTCGACGAGGTCGTCGCCCAGCTGCGTTCGCTCGGCGCGACGGTGGCGACGGGCCGCTTCGGCGCGGCGATGAGGGTATCGCTCACGAACGACGGCCCGTTCACCGTGCAGATCGAAATCTGACCCGAAAGGTCTACAAGCGTCAAAGCGCTACGGCTCGACGACGACCTCCTGGGCGGCGGCCGTGTCCCCGGCGATCAGGGGCGCGTCCACGGCCACGTTCCGCTTCACGAGGGCGAGGGCGACCGGTCCGAGCTCGTGGTGGCGTGCGGAGGTCGTGATGAAGCCGACCTTCCGGCCGTCGGGTCCGTCGGCCGCGAGCCGGACCTCGGTGCCGGCGACCGGCAGATGGACCTCGCTGCCGTCCAGGTGCAGGAAGACCAGCCGCCGGGGCGGCTTGCCCAGGTTCTGCACCCGGGCGACCGTCTCCTGGCCCCGGTAGCAGCCCTTCTGCAGGTGCACCGCCGAGCCGATCCAGCCCAGCTCGTGCGGAATCGTGCGGTGGTCGGTCTCGAAGCCGAGCCGGGGCCGGTGCTGCTCCACGCGCAGCGCCTCGTAGGCCAGGATCCCGGCGGGCGGCCCGGCCTGCCCGGCGTAGGCCTCCAGATCGGCGCGCGGCAGGAACAGGTCCCGGCCGTACGGCGTCTCCCGTACGACGACGCCCTCCGGGACCTCGGCGATGGAGCCGGCCGGCAGGTGCACCACCGCGGTGTCGGCCGTCCGGTCGGTGACCTCGACCTTGTAGAAGAACTTCATCGACTCCAGGTACGCGATCAGCGTCTCCTGGGTGTCCGGCTCCACATGGGCCCAGACCGTCTCGCCGTCGTCGACGAGGTACAGCGCGTGCTCGACGTGGCCGTTCGCGGAGAGGATCAGCGCCTCGGTCGCGCGGCCCGCCGGGAGGTCGCTGACGTGCTGGGTGAGCAGCAGGTGCAGCCAGGCGAGCCGGTCCTCGCCGGTGACGGTGACGACCCCGCGGTGCGAGAGGTCGACGAAACCGGTGCCGTCGGCGAGGGCGCGCTGCTCGCGGAACAGGTCGCCGTAGTGGGCGGCGACACCTTCGTCCGCGCCCTCCGCGGGAACGGCGCCGGGCAGGGTCAGCAGGGGGCTCTTCATACTTCTAAGCCTACGACTCGGTAGTTGAAGCCTTCAGTGTGCAGTCCTCACACCGGCCGAAGATCGCGAAGTGCTTCATGTCGGTGTCGAACCCGAACGTCTGCCGCAGCTTGGCGGTGAACTCGGCGGCCACGGAGACGTCCGCCTCGATGACGTTCTGGCAGTCGCGGCACACCAGGTGGAGGTGGTGGTGCCGGTCCGCGAGGTGGTACGTCGGCGCCCCGTGCCCCAGGTGCGCGTGGCTGACCAGCCCGAGCTCCTCCAGGAGCTCCAGCGTCCGGTACACCGTCGAAATGTTGACCCCCGACGCCGTCTTCCTCACTTCCACGAGGATGTCGTCGGGGGTCGCGTGCTCCAGGGTGTCCACGGCTTCGAGCACGAGTTGCCGCTGCGGGGTCAGCCGGTAGCCGCGCTGCCGCAGATCACTCTTCCAGTCGGTGCTCACCACACCGGCCAGTCTAGGACTACTTGAAGAAAGCGATGCCGTCATCCGGCATGTCGTCGGGCAGGGCCTTGGCCCAGCGCTCGACGTCCTCCGGGGTGACGACCTTCTTCAGGTGGGCCGACATGTAGGGGCGCAGCTCGACCTCGGGGGTCTGCTTCTCGCCGACCCACATCAGGTCGCTCTTGACGTAGCCGTACAGCCGCTTGCCGCCGCTGTAGGGCTGGGAGGCGGCCGTGCGGGCCACGGCGTCCGTCACCAGGTCGATCTGCGGCTTCTGGTCGGCCAGCTCGCCGTACCAGATCTCGATGACGCCGTCGTCGCGGGTCATCGTCACCTCGACCTTGCGCTCGGCGTCGATCCGCCAGAAGCCGTGCTCGGACTCCAGCGGCCGGACCTTGTTGCCGTCGTTGTCCAGGACCCAGGAGTGGGAGTGGTACTCCAGGAAGTCCCGGCCGTCGTGGGTGAACGTGACCTCCTGCCCGAAGTTGCACTTCTCGGAGCCGGGGAAGTCGTGCACACCGGCCCCCGCCCAGTTGCCGAGCAGGAAGGCGAGCGGGACGAGCTCCTTGTGGAGGTCGGACGGGATCTCGATCATGAGGGTTTCCTAGACGTGGGTCAGCGCTGGCCCTGGTACAGCTTCTTCACGGTCAGTCCGGCGAAGGCGAGGACGCCGACGGCGACCAGGACCAACAGGATTTCGAAGAAGATCTCCACGAGGTGCTCCTTGAGCGGGGGTGCGGATGTGTGCACAGGGCCGGGCCCAGCTTACGCGGGCCCCTGCGGCACTACGATTCCGGCTATGGCGAAGAAGCTGGTGATCAAGGTGACGGCGGGGGCCGACGCCCCCGAGCGGTGCTCACAGGCGTTCACGGTGGCGGCGGTGGCCGTCGCCAGCGGTGTCGACGTCTCCCTGTGGCTGACCGGCGAGTCCTCCTGGTTCGCGCTGCCCGGCCGCGCCGCCGAGTTCGAGCTGCCGCACGCGGCCCCCCTGCCGGACCTGCTGGACTCGATCCTGGCGGCCGGCCGCATCACCCTGTGCACCCAGTGCGCCGCCCGCCGCGAGATCACGGAGAAGGACGTCATCGAGGGCGTCCGCATCGCGGGCGCCCAGGTATTCGTCCAGGAGTCCCTGGCTGACGACACCCAGGCGCTCGTCTACTGATCCTGCCGGTCCGTCTCCGTGTAGAGACAGAAGGGGTGGCCCACGGGGTCGAGGAGCACCCGGACGCCGGCCTGCGGCTGGAACGCGGCGAGCGTCGCCCCCTCGGCGAGGGCCCGGGCCGTCTCCGCCGCCAGGTCGTCGACCTCGATGTCGAGGTGGACCATCATCTGCTGCCGGTCCGGACCGCTCGGCCAGACCGGCGGGCGGTAGGCCGGTTCCGTCTGGAAGGACAGCCCCGTACCGCCGTCGGGCGGCCGGATGTGCACCCAGTCCTCCCATGCCTCCCCGCGCCACACCCGCCAGCCGGGCAGCAGCCGCAGATAGAAGTCCGCCAGGTCGCGGGCGTTCGGGGCGTCCAGAGTCGCCGCAGTCAGTCTCATGGGGCGGGGATACCCGCTGCCCGGGACAAGACGCCGGTCACCTCAAGAAGACGCCGGCCGCCTCACCTCGGCCGCTTCTTGCCGTCCAGTTCGTCCCACCACTCGTCGGACTGGGGATCCCCGGACGGGTCGTCCCACCAGCGGTCGTCGGGGCCCCGGCGGTTCGCGACCATCGCCGCGAGGGGCGGGATGACCATGGCGACGACGCACATCCCGACGGCCACGGGGATCGACCAGATCCGCACGACACCCCAGGCCAGGACGAACAGTCCGATGCAGCCGCCCATCATCGCGAAATACGTGCGCCGGCGTCGTGCGTACATGTATCCAGCGTAGGTCCGGGCACGCCGAAGGGCCGCACCCCAGGTGTCCAACCCGGGGGGTGCGGCCCCTACTGGCCCGGTCGCCGTCAGACGGCGATCGCGACCTCCGCCAGTCCGCCCTGCTGGGCGACGACCGTGCGGTCGGCGGTGGCGCCGGGCACGAGGGCGCGGACGGTCCAGGTGCCCTCGGCCGCGTAGAAGCGGAACTGTCCGGTCGCCGAGGTCGGCACCTCGGCCGTGAACTCGCCGGTCGAGTCCAGCAGACGCACGTAGCCCACCACGGGCTCGCCGTCCTTGGTCACCTGACCCTGGATCGTGGTCTCACCGGGCTTGATCGTCGAGGCGTCGGGGCCGCCGGCCTTCGCTCCACACATGTCGTTCTCCTGAAGGGGGTGATGAGAGGTCGGTCGGGAGGTCTTACTTGTTGGCGCCGAGCTCGATCGGCACGCCCACCAGGGAGCCGTACTCGGTCCAGGAGCCGTCGTAGTTCTTGACGTTCTCCACACCGAGCAGCTCGTGCAGCACGAACCAGGTCAGCGCGGAGCGCTCACCGATGCGGCAGTAGGCGATGGTGTCCTTCGCCAGGTCGACGCTCTCCTCGGCGTAGAGGGCCTTGAGCTCCTCGTCCGACTTGAAGGTGCCGTCGTCGTTGGCGTTCTTGGACCACGGGATGTTGCGGGCGCTCGGCACGTGGCCCGGACGCTGCGACTGCTCCTGCGGCAGGTGGGCCGGGGCGAGCAGCTTGCCGGAGAACTCGTCGGGCGAACGCACGTCGACGAGGTTCTGCGAACCGATGGCGGCCACGACGTCGTCGCGGAAGGCGCGGATGGACGTGTCCTGGGCCTTGGCCTTGTACTCCGTCTTCGCACGCTCCGGCACCTCGTCACCGGCGACCAGCTCGCGGGCGTCGAGCTCCCACTTCTTGCGGCCGCCGTCGAGGAGCTTGACGCTGTCGTGGCCGTACAGCTTGAAGTACCAGTACGCGTACGAGGCGAACCAGTTGTTGTTGCCGCCGTACAGGACCACCGTGTGGTCGTTCGCGATGCCCTTGTCCGACAGGAGCTTCTCGAAGCCCTCCTGGTCGACGAAGTCACGGCGGACCGGGTCCTGAAGGTCCTCGGTCCAGTCGATCCGGATGGCGTTGCGGATGTGGTTCTTCTCGTAGGCGGACGTGTCCTCGTCCACCTCGACGATGGCGATGGTCGGGTCGTCCAGGTGCTCCTGGAGCCAGTCGGCGTCAACCAGGACGTCGTTGCGGCTCATGCTTCTTCTCCTCCGGGGCAGTTACGGCGGGGCGTGCGAGGTATGCAGGGCGCACCCTTGAGGCAGGGCGACGCACGGGTGCCCGTGATGCGGGGCTGCGGGGATGCGCGCGCCGACGCAGCGGCCGACGCGATCGCTCAGAAGGTGCGACAGAGCATGGCGGCGACGCGGCACAGGTCTACTGCCCGCCGCTTCGTGAGATCCGCCTGTCGCTTCATGCTGTCGATCGTAGGGACGGCAGGGTGCGCGTGTCACCGGGGTGTCGCATACTGAGACGCGAAGATCCGCCATTTGGGATCGACGGTCCCTCGACGCCCCTCACGCGCAGCGTCCGGCCGGATGTATCCACGGCCACATCTACGCTACGGACTCCGCCGTCTCGCCCACCGGACAGTCCTGGTCGGGCCGACGTGCCGCTACCTACCCGGCGAGCCGGACGTTGGAACCCTTCACCGTGATCTCCACGCCGTCCGGAGCCGCCTGCACCTTGTCCAGCTCGATCCCGCCGGGCAGGCCGTCGATCTTCTGCTGGAAGTCGGTGATCGCCCGGACACGGTTCTCGGCGATGTCGACACCGCCGAACTTGGGCAGGCCGTCGGCCTTCACGCGCACCGTGCCGTCGACGACCGTGACCGTGCTGAGCACGGAGACCGGCTCCGGCAGCTTGGTGCCGAGGACGGTGGCCTCGACGGTGACCTTGATCTTGCCGTTGCCGCCGTCGGAGAGCCCGACGACGTTGGCGGTGACACCCGGGGCGACCTGGGTGGGCTCCGACTTCGCGGTCTTCAGCAGCTCGTCGTAGGCGATGGTCGCGGTGCCGGTGGCGCTGGTGGCGGTGGCGGAGCTGTAGTCGCCGGAGAACTCGACGCCCTTCATGTCGGCGCGGAGGTCGTCGATACGGATCTTCTGGGCACTGTCGCCGTTGCCGGCGGCGGCCTCGTAGTTCTCGATGCCGACCTGGATGTCGTCGAGGGAACCGCCGGCGACCTGGGTGAGGAACGGGAAGCCCTTGATGGACACGTCCGGGGTGCTGGCCAGGTTCTCGGTGGTCTTCAGGCGGTCCGCGGCCTCGTCCTCGGCGAAGTTGACGGCGACGCGGTCGGCGATCACGAAGAGTCCGCCCAGGATCACGACGACGATCAGCAGTATTCGCAGTGCGCGCATGCGGTGTTTCCCCCACCTAGGCGGTTGGACGGCGGTCCGGTGTGCGACGACCGGGCGGCCGTCCAAGCGTGAGGGTAACTCCGTGGGATGTGGGTGCCCTGGATTTGTCGATCACCTGTGACAGGTACTCGGTGTCTGTGCCGCACGATTGCCCGCAGTTAAGCGAGCGCCCTGCCCAGGACATAGACCGCAGGAGCCGCCGCCGCCAGTGGCAAAGCCACTCCCGCGGTGAAGTGGACGAAGCGGGACGGGTAGTCGTAGCTCGCGACCCGGTGGCCGATCAGGGCGCAGGCTGCCGCGCCCGTGCCGAGGAGGGCGGCCGACGTGCCCAGGTCGGTCAGCGCGCCGGACGCGATGCCCGCGCCGGCGCCCGCGAGCAGCGCCACCACCACCGACGCGGGCGTCGGCAGCGGCAGGGCGCGGGCCAGGACCGCGACGGCCACGGCGATCGCTCCCACTGTCACCGCGTCCGCGTCGGCCGCGAGGTACCCACCCGCGACGATCGCCAGCGCCGACGCCGCGACCGTCGCCATCAGGCCGTACATCCGCTCGTCCGGGTCGGCGTGCGAGCGCAGCTGCAGGACCAGCGCCAGCAGCACCCACACCCCGAGCGTGCCCAGGATCGCGGACGGCGAGCGGTCCGACACCAGCAGCGCCGCGTCCGCGGCCAGCGCCCCGGCGAAGCCCAGCGCGATGCCCTGCCGCGCCGGCCACATCCCGTTCAGCCGGAACCAGCCGGCCGCCGTGACGGCCTGGAGGACGACGAGCGGGACCAGGAGCGCGTACGTCCCCACCGCCGCCGCACCCGCCAGCAGCAGGCCCAGCAGCGCCGTCAGCGCGGCCGGCTGCATCCCGGGCTCGATGATCGGCGACCGGCCCTCGGCCCGGGCCCGCTGGGCGTCCGTGATCCGCGCGTTCCCGCCGACCGTGGCAGGGCCGTAACCGGAGTCGGAATCGGGAGCAGGAGCGGGTTCACCGGCGGGCGGCGCCGTGTGTCCCTGCGGCGGCAGATACGCCGTCTCCTCCGCCGGAGTCGCCTGCGCGGGCACCGGCGCGTGCGTCTGGGTCTCCCAGGTCTGCCCCTGCCACTGCTGCGTGTACTGCTGAGCGGCGTACGGATCCTCGTAGGGCTGCTGGTACCCCTGGTTCGGGTACGCCTGGTTCGGGTACGCCTGGTTCGGCCCGTGCGCCTCGTACGGTCCGCCGTTCCCATACGGCTGATCGGTCATCGTCACCCTCCTGCGAACGGCGGGAGCACCTCGACCGTGCCGCCGTCGGCCAGCCGTACCGTCTCATGTCCGCGGGTGCCCACGGGGTCACCGTCGACGAGGAACGAGCAGCGCCGCAGCACGCGCTCCAGCTCACCGGGGTGCCGCTCGCGCACCCCGTCGAGCGCCTCGGCGAGCGTGGCCGCCTCGTACGGCTCCTCGGCCACCCCGGCCGCGGCCTTGGCGGCGGCCCAGTAGCGCACCGTGACCTTTGGCATCTGCTTCCTCAATCACTCGTCTGTGAACCCCGTCAGGCTAGCCCGCCCGGCCGACGACCCACGCCGCGATCCGGTCCAGCAGTTCGTCGCTCGCCGCGTGCTCGGCATGCCCCATGCCCGGCTCCAGCCACAGTTCGCCCTGGTCACCGGCGGCCGCGGCCAGCATCCGCGGATGGTCGACGGGGAAGTAGCCGTCGGCGTCGCCGTGCACGATCAGCAGCGGGGTCGGGGCGATCCGCGGTACCGCCTGCACCGGCGAGAGCGGGACCGGGTCCCAGTCCCGGTGGTGGATCCGCGTACCGAAGCCGTACCGGCCCACCATCCGCCCCTCGGGCCGCGTCACCAGCCAGTGCAGCCGCCGCATGGGGGCGGTGCCCCGGTAGTACCAGCGGGCCGGGGCGCTGACGGACACCACCGCGTCGGTGTCCCTCTGGTGCAGCGCCGCGTGCCGCAGCACCACCGAGCCGCCCATGGAGAACCCGACCGTGCCCACGCGCGTGTGCCCGAGTTCCCGCGCCCACCGCACCGCCGCCGCCAGGTCGAGCACCTCCCGGTCCCCGACCGTGGACCGCCCGCCGGACGCCCCGTGCCCCCGGAAGGAGAACGTGACGACGGCCCCGAACCGGGCGAAGGCCTGCGCCACGCGCCGTACGTGCGGCCGGTCCACCGCACCGGTGAAGCCGTGGGCGACGACGAACACGGGGTGATCGGCAGGCGTCCGGGAGGCGTCGCGCACGGCGGTGCCCGGGTCGTACACGGCGTCGATCGTCACGCCGTCCGAGGCACGCAGGAAAGTCCGCGAAGGTGTCCGCACAGGCGTTCCCCCGGTCGTCTCACAGTGCGGACGAAGCGTGGATCGCGCCACATGACCTGCCGGTCCAGAGCTCATGTGGGCTATTCTGCTGGGCAGAGGACTCGGGCAGCGTCGCCCCCGGGTCCTTTTGTGCTTTCGGAAGCGTTGTATACGACGCGGGAAACCGCAGGTGTACGGGGCCTTCGGGATCGCAGAGCTGTGCTGTTGCCAACAAACGTCCTCGCAGGGACCGAGGAGGAACCAGACGTATGAGTTCTCTGCTGCTCCTGACCAACGCCCTCCAGCCGTCGACGGAGGTGCTCCCCGCTCTCGGCCTGCTCCTGCACAACGTGCGAGTGGCTCCCGCGGAGGGCCCCGCACTCGTCGACACCCCGGGTGCCGACGTCATCCTCGTCGACGGCCGGCGCGATCTGCCGCAGGTCCGCAGCCTGTGCCAGCTGCTGCGCTCGACCGGGCCCGGCTGTCCGCTCGTCCTCGTGGTCACGGAGGGCGGTCTCGCCGCCGTCACCGCGGACTGGGGCATCGACGACGTCCTCCTCGACACCGCGGGACCCGCGGAGGTCGAGGCCCGGCTGCGGCTGGCCATGGGCCGGCAGCAGATCGTCAGCGACGACTCCCCCATGGAGATCCGCAACGGCGACCTGTCGGTCGACGAGGCGACGTACTCCGCCAAGCTCAAGGGCCGGGTCCTGGACCTGACCTTCAAGGAGTTCGAGCTCCTGAAGTACCTCGCGCAGCACCCCGGCCGCGTCTTCACGCGCGCCCAGCTGCTCCAGGAGGTCTGGGGCTACGACTACTTCGGCGGTACGCGCACGGTCGACGTGCACGTACGGCGCCTGCGCGCCAAACTCGGTCCCGAACACGAGTCGCTGATCGGCACCGTCCGGAACGTCGGTTATCGATTCGTTACGCCCGAGAAGGTGGAGCGCGCCGCCGAGGAGGCGAAGGCCAAGGCCGCCAAGGCGAAACAGGACGACGGCGCGGACGAGCCGGCCGCCCTGGACGACGGGAAAACCCGCGCCAAGGCCTGAAGGAACACGAAAGCGCGGCAAGAGGATCGAACGGCAATCTGAATATCGCCGGGAAATCCTATGGAAGCTCCTTTACGCCCTGCCCAGAGCCGGTATATCCGCGTAGACTCCGCGCGTGGCAAAGGTGACTCGGGATGATGTGGCGCGACTGGCAGGGACTTCCACTGCCGTGGTCAGTTATGTCATCAACAACGGACCCCGGCCGGTCGCCCCGGCCACGCGCGAGCGTGTCCTCGCCGCGATCAAGGAGCTGGGGTACCGGCCCGACCGGGTCGCCCAGGCGATGGCGTCCCGGCGTACGGACCTCATAGGCCTGATCATCCCGGACGCGCGCCAGCCCTTCTTCGGGGAGATGGCGCACGCGGTCGAGCAGGCCGCCTCCGAGCGCGGAAAGATGGTCCTCGTCGGCAACACCGACTACGTGAGCGAGCGCGAGGTCCACTACCTGCGCGCCTTCCTCGGGATGCGGGTCTCGGGCCTGATCCTCGTCAGCCACGCGCTGAACGACCAGGCCGCCGCCGAGATCGAGGCCTGGGACGCCCGGGTGGTGCTGCTGCACGAGCGGCCCGAGGCCATGGACGACGTCGCCGTCGTCACCGACGACCTGGGCGGCGCCCAGGCCGCCGTCCGGCACCTGCTGGAGCACGGCCACGAGTACGTGGCCTGTATGGGCGGCATCGCCGAGACCCCCGCGGTCGGCGACCCGGTCTCCGACCACGTCGAGGGCTGGCGGCGCGCGATGGACGAAGCCGGCGTCTCCACCGAGGGCCGCCTCTTCGAGGCCCTCTACAACCGCTACGACGCCTACCAGACCGCCCTGAAGATCCTCTCCGGCCCCGACCGCCCGCCGGCGATCTTCTGCTCCACCGACGACCAGGCGATCGGCCTGCTGCGCGCGGCGCGCGAGCTGCGCATCGACGTCCCCGGCGAGCTGGCGGTGGCCGGCTTCGACGACATCAAGGAGGCGGCCCTGGCCGACCCGCCCATGACGACGATCGCCTCCGACCGCCCGGCGATGGCCCGTGCGGCGGTGGACCTCGTCCTCGACGACGGGCTGCGGGTGGCCGGGTCACGCCGGGAGCGGCTGAAGGTGTTCCCCTCGCGCCTGGTGGTCCGACGCTCCTGCGGCTGCCCGTAGGACCTGTCGGCAGGGCCCACCCGGGCGGCTTTATATCGGGCATACGAGGTTCTGTCGGGCTTCTCAGGGAGCACTCAGGAAGCTCTCATGGTCGGGCGACAAGCTCTGAGACATGACCGAGAGCTTCCACCGCAGTGGCGAGAACCAGAACCCTTACGAGGGTCAGCAGCAGGCCCCGGTGAACCCCGAGTGGCCGCCCCCGCCGGCGTACACCCCGGCACAGGCTCCGATTTCGACTTCGACTTCGATTCCGGCTCCGGCTCCGGCTCCGGCTCCCAAGAAGCGCCCCCGTGGCCCGGTCGCCCTGCTCGCCGCCGTGGCGATCGTCGCCGCGGCGATCGGCGGCGGCACCGCCTACGGCATCCAGGAGCTGACCGGCAACGACACCGTCAGCTCCAGCTCCACCAGCACCAACGTGGTGCCGTCCAGCCAGAAGGGCACCGTCTCCGGTGTCGCCAAGGCGGTCAGCCCGAGCATCGTCGAGATCAACGCCGAATCCAACGCCGGTTCCTCCACCGGCTCCGGCGTGATCATCACCGGCGGCGGCGAGATCGTCACCAACAACCACGTCGTCTCCGGCGCCTCCCAGATCAAGGTGACGACCAACGACGGCACGTCGTACTCCGCCAAGGTCGTCGGCACCGACAGCAAGAAGGACCTGGCGCTGATCAAGCTGACGAACGCCTCCGGCATGAAGGCCGCGACGCTCGGCGACTCCTCCGGCCTGCAGGTCGGCGACCAGGTCGTGGCGATCGGCTCCCCCGAGGGCCTGTCCGGCACCGTCACCAGCGGCATCATCTCGGCCCTCGACCGTGACGTCACGGTCCCCACCGACGAGGACCAGGGCCAGGGCCAGTGGGGGCAGGGCCAGGGGCAGGGCCAGGGGCAGGGCGGCGACCAGTGGCCGTTCGAGTTCGGCGGACGGCAGTTCAACGGCGACACCGGCTCCGACACCACGACGTACAAGGCGCTCCAGACCGACGCGTCCCTCAACCCGGGCAACTCCGGCGGCGCGCTGATCGACATGAACGGCAACATCATCGGGATCAACTCCGCGATGTACTCGCCGACGGGCCAGGCCTCCTCGTCCTCCAGCGCCGGCAGCGTCGGACTGGGCTTCGCCATACCGGTCAACACCGTCAAGGCCGACCTCGCCAAGCTGCGCGCCGGTGCGACGGACTGAGAACCACGGCCCCAGGAGCAAGGAGCAAGGAGCAAGGAGCAAGGCGATGATCCAGCAGGTTGCGCACACGGACCCCGGCGGCGACGCGGCGGGAGTGCGGCTGGCACTGGCGGTGGCCCACGAGCTGCACGCACCGGCGGGGCGGGCCCCGGAGGTTGCGCCCGCCGCGCCCCGCAGGGCCACCACCGGCAAGAAGCGGACCGCGTCCCGGCGCCGCACCGCACGCGGCTGACACTCCTCCCTGCTCACCCCGCCGCCGTGCGAGGCTGAGAGCGTCAGCCCGTCCCTCCCTTCCCACCCCGAGGACCCCCGACCCATGAGCCCCGCAGACGGCGACCGTGACCCCCAGCGCATCCTGATCGTCGACGACGAGCCGGCGGTACGCGAAGCACTCCAGCGCAGCCTCGCCTTCGAGGGGTACGACACCGAGGTCGCCGTCGACGGCGCGGACGCCCTGGACAAGGCCGCGGCCTACCGGCCCGACCTGGTCGTCCTCGACATCCAGATGCCCCGCATGGACGGCCTGACCGCCGCCCGCCGCATCCGCGCCACCGGCGACACCATCCCCATCCTGATGCTCACCGCCCGTGACACCGTCGGCGACCGGGTGACCGGGCTGGACGCGGGCGCCGACGACTACCTCGTCAAGCCCTTCGAACTCGACGAACTCTTCGCCCGTATCCGCGCCCTGCTGCGCCGCAGCTCCTACGCGGCGGCCGTGGGCGCGGGCAGCCCCGCCGACGAGGACGCCCTCACCTTCGCCGACCTGCGCATGGACCTCGCGACACGTGAGGTCACGCGAGCCGGCCGCCAGGTGGAGCTGACCCGCACGGAGTTCACCCTCCTGGAGATGTTCCTGGCGCACCCGCGCCAGGTGCTGACCCGGGAACAGATCCTCAAGGCGGTCTGGGGCTTCGACTTCGAGCCGTCGTCCAACTCCCTCGACGTCTACGTGATGTACCTGCGCCGCAAGACCGAGGCGGGCGGCGAGCCGCGCCTCGTCCACACGGTGCGGGGTGTGGGCTACGTGTTGCGGCAGGGCGGCGCGGAGTGAACAAGGTCGTACGCCGCTTCCGTTCCCTGCCGATCCGGTCCCGGCTGGCGCTGCTGGTGGCGGCGGCGGTGGCGTTCGCCGTGGCGGCGGTGTCGGTGACGTGCTGGTTCATCGTGCAGGGGAAGCTGTACGACCAGGTGGACGGGGACCTGAAGTCGTCGTTCCGCACCATTCAGGCGGACGACTTCGACGCACTGACGAAGACGTGTCCCCAGAAGCCGTCGAGCACCCTGGGCGGGGCACCGCGGCCGCAGACCTACGCCCAGGTGGTCAGGTCCGACGGCACGGTCTGCCTGTTCAGCAATCTCATGCCCCAGGTGAAGGTCACGAGCGGCGACAAGGACGTGGCCAAGAACCCCGACCCCACGAAGATCAGTCTGCGCAACGGCACCGACAGCGACGGCAACTCGGTGCGCGTGCTGACCACGGCCGTCGTCGTCAAGGACGGCCCGTTCCAGCAGGGCGTGGCCGCCGACTACGCACTGGTCATCGCCGTACCCCTGAAGGGGACGGAGTCCACGCTCAACGAACTGGCGCTGATCCTCCTGCTGGTCTCCGGGGTCGGGGTGATGGGCGCCGGGGCGGCCGGTCTCACGGTGGCCCGGGCCGGCCTGCGCCCGGTCGACAAACTCACCGAGGCCGTGGAGCACGTGGCCCGCACGGAGGATCTGGACGTCCGCATCCCCGTGGACGACGCGAGCGAGGACGAGGTGGCCCGACTCTCCCGCTCCTTCAACTCGATGACCTCGGCCCTGGCCAGCTCCCGCGAGCTGCAGCAACAGCTCATCGCGGACGCCGGCCACGAGCTCCGTACGCCGCTCACCTCCCTCCGTACCAACATCGAACTCCTCACCCGCAGCGAGGAGACGGGCCGCCCCATCCCCGAGGCGGACCGCAAGGCCCTGCTCGCGTCGGTGAAGGCGCAGATGACGGAGCTGGCGGCGCTCATCGGCGACCTTCAGGAACTGTCGCGTCCGGACACCGGCCAGCACTCGGGCCGGACGCAGATCGTCGCCTGGCACGACACCGTCGAGTCGGCGCTGCGGCGGGCGCGGCTGCGGGGCCCGGAGCTGACGATCACGGCGGACGTCCAGCGCTGGTTCGTGCGCGCCGAGCCCACCTCGCTGGAGCGGGCGGTGGTCAACATCCTGGACAACGCGGTGAAGTTCAGCCCCGAGGGCGGCACGATCGAGGTACGCCTCTCCGCGGGTGCCCTGACGGTCCGTGACCACGGCCCGGGCATCCCCGCCGACGAACTCCCCCACGTCTTCGACCGCTTCTGGCGCTCCCCGAGCGCACGGGCGCTGCCGGGCTCGGGGCTCGGCCTGTCGATCGTGGCGCGGACGGTGCAGCAGGCCGGGGGCGAGGTGTCGCTGTCCCGGGCCGAGGGCGGGGGCACGGTGGCGACGGTACGACTGCCGGGAGCGCCCCTGCCGCCGCCGGACGACCCGGCCCTCGCCGCCGAATAGCGCGGGTCCGGGCATCTCCGGCATCGACGTATCGTGGTGTGTCGGAATGTCGGACTCGTGGGCGAGAAAGGTGGCTGCGCATGGCCGCGACGGCGGGACTGGACCCGGCTGAGCTGATCGAGGTGTTCAAGGCCCTCGGCAACCCCGCCCGTCTGCAGATCATGCGGTGGCTGAAGGACCCCGAGGCGCATTTCGCCGAGTACGAGCCGATCGCGGACCGCCGGTCGGTCGGTGTGTGCGTCACACACATCCAGGCGAAGGCGGGACTCGCCCAGTCGACGGTCTCCAGCTACATGAGCACGCTCGAACGGGCCGGACTGGTGCGCCCCACCCGGGTGGGCAAGTGGACCCACTACCGGCGGGACGAGGACCGGGTGGCACAGCTTGCACGGGAGATCGGCACCAACGTCTGAACAGGACAGATTGACGAATCGCGATACGTCGATATGATCTCATCATGTCGACCTTCACCGCCGCGCCCACCGCGCTGATCGTTCACGCCCACCCCGAGCCCCACTCCTTCAGCACCGCCCAGATGACCGCCGCGGCCGAGACCCTGCGCGCGGCCGGGTACCGCGTCGACGTCCTGGACCTCTACGCCGACGGCTGGGCACCGGTCCTCGCCCGCGAGGAGTTCGCGCCGGTGGACGGCCCGTTCAAGCCGCAGGCCGAGCAGGTGCGCGCGGTGCGGGAGGGCACCCTCGACGCGGCCGTCCAGGCCCATCTCGACCGGCTGCTCGCGGCGGACCTGCTCGTGCTGTCGTTCCCGCTGTGGTGGTTCTCGCTGCCCGCCGTCCTCAAGGGATGGGTGGACCGGGTCTTCGTGATGGGCGGGGTCTTCGGCGGCGACCACGGGCTGTTCGGGGACGCCGCGCTCGCCGGGAAGCGCGCGATGCTGCTGTTCACGACCGGCGGGCCCACCGAGTCGTTCCGGCCCGGTGGCGCCTTCGGCCCGATGGACGACTTCCTGTTCCACATCCACCGCGGAATGCTGGAGTTCGTCGGCTTCGAGGTCCTCGACCCCGTGATCACCTACGGTCCGGCCCGCATGACCGACGAGGAACGGGCGGCGGCGCTGGGCGCGGTCAGGCAGTCCGTCGCCCGTGTCGCCGCGCCGAGCCCGTCCCCGGTGGGCTGAGCCGGAACGGTCCCGTCACGTCTCCGTCCGGTACATCAGATCCACCTCGTGCGTCACGAACCCCAGCCGCTCGTACACCGACACCGCCGCCTTGTTGTCCGCGTCGACGTACAGCATCGCCGTCGGCAGCCCCCGCTCCGCCAGGTGCCGCAGGCCGATCGTCGTGAGGGACTTGCCGAGGCCGCCGCCCTGCGCGCCGGGTCCCACACCGAGGACGTACACCTCACCGAGGCCCTCCTCGGCGTGCACCTTCGTCCAGTGGAAACCGACGAGTTCGTCGCCGCGGAAGGCGAGGAAGAAACCCGCCGGGTCGAACCACGGCTCGGCCTTGCGGTCGTCGAGGTCCCGCTGGGTGAGGGAGCCCTGCTCGGGGTGGTGGGCGAAGGCGGCCGCGTTCACCGCGAGCCAGGCCGCGTCGTCCCGGCCGGGGACGAAGGGGCGGACCGTGACGCCCTCGGGCAGGACCGGCTCGGGCGCGTCGAAGCCCGTCAACGGGCGGCGCATCTGACGCAGTTCACGGAAGAGGGTCAGCCCCAGGACCTGGGCGAGATGCCGGGCCGCGGAGTGCCCGCCGTGCGCCCACACCCGCAGCCGCTTGCCGGACGCGCCCAGCAGCGCGGAGCCCAGTGCCCGCCCGTGTCCCTGCCCGCGATGCCCGGGGTGCACGACCAGCTCGGCGGCCGGCGGCTCCACCGAATCGGTGTCCTCCAGCTGGGCATACCCCACGAGTTCACGGCTCTCGCCGCTGTCCACGGTGAGCAGCAGATGGGACACGCCCTCGCGCTCGCCCCCGCGCAACTGCAACCGGCCCTGTTCGGACACCGCCTGCTGCCCGTCGGTGGCGGCGGCTTCGTCGAGCAGCCGCAGGACGGCCTCGGTCTGCTCGGTGGAGAGCGCGGCGTACGTGTCGATCGAGCGGTTGCGGCCGGGCCGTACGGTGTCGTCGCTGGTCATGCGTACGAGGGTACGGGCACCGGCGGCAAATCGGCGGCAAAAGGCAACCAGGATGTAACCACGAAACACCTGTCGCGCTACGCGCGTTGACTCTAGGCTGCGCCGGACGACATCACTGTCCAGCAGACACCCAGGGGGGCGAATGCCAGCCACTTCACCCGCAGCGGCACCGGCGCACCAGGAGCGCCGCAGACGTCGTACGACCCGTCTCGTCGCTCTGACCGCCGGTGTCGCCGCCGTCGGCGCGCTGGCCGCGGCGATGCTGCCCGGGTCGGCGTCCGCCGGCGAGGACCACCGCAAGGGCGGCCACTGGCCCGGCCGCTACCAGGACGTCCAGCTGCTGTCCTTCAACGACCTGCACGGCAACCTGGAGCCGCCCGCCGGTTCCTCCGGCCGGGTCACCGAGGACCAGCCCGACGGCACCACGAAGACCATCGACGCGGGCGGTGCCGAGTACCTCGCCACGCATCTGCGCGAGGCCCGCACGGGCCAGAAGTACTCCGTCACCGCGGCCGGCGGCGACATGGTCGGCGCCTCCCCGCTGATCTCCGGGCTGTTCCACGACGAGCCCACCATCGAGGCGCTGAACAAGCTCGACCTCGACGTCACCTCCGTCGGCAACCACGAGTTCGACGAGGGCGCCAAGGAGCTGGCCCGGCTGCAGAACGGCGGCTGCCACCCGAAGGACGGCTGCTACACGGACAAGAGGTTCAAGGGCGCCGACTTCCCCTACCTGGCGGCCAACGTCCTCGACGAGAAGACGAAGAAGCCGATTCTGAAGCCCTACTGGGTGTGGAAGAAGAAGGACGTCAAGGTCGGCTTCATCGGCGTGACCCTGGAGGGCACCCCGGACATCGTCTCCGCCGAGGGCGTCAAGGGCCTCTCCTTCAAGGACGAGGTCGAGACGATCAACAAGTACGCCAAGGTGCTCCAGAAGCAGGGCGTGAAGTCGATCGTCGCCCTCATCCACGAAGGCGGCTTCCCGGCCTCGTCGTCGTACAACTACGACTGCGACGCCCCGGGCGCGGGCGACGGCGTCTCCGGACCGATCGTCGACATCGCCAAGAACGTCACGCCGCAGGTGGACGCGCTGGTCACCGGCCACACCCACAACGCGTACGTGTGCACGATCGACGACCCGGCGGGCAAGCCCCGCATGGTCACCTCGGCCGCGTCCTTCGGCCGCCTCTACACCGACACCACGCTCACGTACGACCGCCGGACCGGCGACATCGCCCGTACGGCCGTGAAGTCGGCGAACCACGTGGTCACCCGGGACGTCCCCAAGGCGCCCGACATGACCCAGCTGATCGGCAAGTGGAACACCCTGGCCGCGCCCATCGGCAACAAGCCGATCGGCTACATCTCCGGCGACATCGGCAACACCGGCACCGAGTCCCCGCTCGGCGACCTCATCGCCGACGCCCAGCTCGCCCACGGCAAGCAGCTCGACCCGGAGACCGACCTGGCGCTGATGAACCCCGGTGGGATCAGGGCGCCGCTGACGTACGCGGCGAAGGCCGGTGAGGGCGACGGTGTCGTGACGTACGCCGAGGGCTTCACGGTCCAGCCGTTCGCCAACACCGTGAACCTGCAGAACTTCACGGGCGCGCAGCTGATCCAGGTGCTCAAGGAGCAGGTGAGCGGCCCGAACGCGGCCGCCCCCAAGATCCTCCAGGTGTCCTCCGGCCTCACCTACACGCTGGACCTCACCAAGTCCGGCGCCGACCGTGTGGTCACGGACAGCATCAGGCTGAACGGCTCGGCCATCGACCCGGCCGCCACCTACCGCGTCGCGACCAACAGTTTCCTCGCGGGCGGCGGCGACGGTTTCCCGACGCTGGGGCAGGGCACCGGCGATGTCGTGGGCTCGGACGACCTGGCCGCGCTGGAGCAGTACCTGACGGCCAACTCCTCGGCCACGAACCCGATCGCGCCGCCGAAGGCGGACCGCATCACGATCGTGAAGTAACGCGATCGTGAAGTAAATCGCATACCTGTGGTTCAGGTTGCGGGTAGGGGCGGTGCGCATGTTCGGATGAGTCGATGCGCACCCCCCACCGCATAGACACGCACCACCGCCCCGACCAGTACTCCGAGGGAGCTCGCAACCCCTACGAGGAACTCGGCGCCCTCGACGACGGCCCGCTGGAGGAGACCCCTCTGGAGGAGTTCCTCGGCGAGGACGCCGAGCAGCGGGACGAGGAGGAGCCGGAGTGGTCGCCGCCTGCCCACCGCCGGGGCGGACGGCGTAAGAGGAATCGTTTCGCCGGACTGCCTCTCGCCGTGAAGGCGGTGGTCGCCCTCCTCGTGATCGCGGCCTTCGCCGCCCTCGGCGACCGCTGGGCCGTGCTGTACGCCGAGCACCGGGCCGCGGACACGCTCAAGGACCGCCTCGACCTGGCCGCGGCGCCCGAGGTCGAGATCGGCGGGTTCCCCTTCCTCACCCAACTCGCCGACAAACAGCTGGAATCGGTGAAGGTGACCGTGCCGGACGTCGCCGCCGACCGGGTCTCGCTCGCGAAAGTGTCCGCCACCGCCCATGACATCCGGCTGGACGCCGACGGACTGACCTCCGTACGCGGTGCCCGGATCCCCCGGTTCGACGGGGAGGTCGTGCTGTCCTTCGAGGACCTCAACCGCGAACTCGGGGCCTCCCAGGTGACGTTCACGGGCCAGGGCCGCGACCGGGTGCGCGCCGACGGAACCCTGCCGGTGGCCGGCCACGACCTGCGGCTGCGGGCCGAGGCCCGGATCCAGCGCCAGGGCGAGCGGGGCATCGCCACGGAGATCGGCGGGATGCGGCTCGACATCGGCGACCTGGCCACCTACCGCCCCGGCAAGCGCGCCTCGGAGGGCCTGCACCTGACGCCCAAGGCCAGCGCCGACCTCGCCCGCGAGACCCGGAAGGCCAAGGCACTGCTGTCGGTCCCGGCCATCGTGCAGCGGATGGGCGTGCCCGAGGCGACCGTGCAGGAGGCCCTCGCCGACGACGGCAAGCTCGCCGAGCTGACCGGCACCCCGCGCTTCGCCCGCCAGGCCGAGCGCCTCAACCTCATCGACCTGGCGCTGAGCAACCCCGACGTGATGCGCCGCCTGGGTCTCGACCCCGACCTCCTCGACGAGCTGTCCGGCCTGACCCGCCCGGTCCTCGCCGACCGGCTGTCCCTGGCGTTCGAACTGCCGAAGCCGGAGCAGGGGGA
The DNA here is from genome assembly GCF_040612515.1 of Streptomyces sp. NPDC006372. Lineage (NCBI taxonomy): Bacteria > Bacillati > Actinomycetota > Actinomycetes > Kitasatosporales > Streptomycetaceae > Streptomyces > Streptomyces sp. NPDC006372. The sequence continues at coordinate 96,710 of NZ_JBEXQJ010000025.1, forward strand.
CGTGCGGCTGCAGGACGTCCGGGTGGGGAAGGACGGCATCCGGGTGCGGGTGTCGGGCTCTGGGCTGTCGGTGGGCGGCTGAGTCGCACCCCGCGCGGGACGGCCGTTCGCGCAGCGGACCGTGCCCGAAAGTCTGGCCCCCGGACACTGCCGTGCCCCGCGCCCCCCACGGAGACTGGCGGGGTACGACCGGACCGAGACGAGGAGGATACGGATGCGCGGGCACGGCCGGTCTCCGGAGTCGGAAACGGACGCGCGGGCCGGACACGACCACCGGCCCCTCCTCCGGCCCGGTACGGCGGGCCCCGAGGCTGCCCGGCTGGCGGCCGGGGGACGGATGACGCCGGACGCGGCCCGGTCCCTCCAGGGCTCCGCCGGGAACGCCGCTTTCGTGGCCGTCCAGCGCAGCCCCCAGGGCGGCGACGGTGCGGGCCCCGCCGAGGAGAAGCCCATGGACGGGCTGAGCCGGCTGCGCCGGGCCAACGCACGGGCCGTGAAGCGCGGCCAGGCGGCGCCCACCTACGGCCCCGGGCAGAGCCCCTTCGGCTCGTACACCGTGAACAAGGGTCGGGGTGCCGGTCCGTACATCACCTCGAACAAGAAGGTCCAGCACCCAGGGAGCGAGGACCTCGGGACCACCTACGACGAGCTCGTGAGAGCGCTCGACGCCGAGCACCTGCCGGTGGTCTCGGCAGCGGCGCGCGGAGAGGAACCGGACCCGGACATCGTCAGCACCATGGACGCCACACAGCGGCGGGCCGCCGCCATGCTCTACGGGATCATGACCGAGTCCGAGGAGCGCAGGTTCCCGGGGGCAGGCAAGGCAATGCGCAGTGCCCTGACCAAGCAGGGCGATCCGTACCACGAGGCGGAGGAGTTCGACGAGGACTTCCCGATGGCCAAGGTCGGAGGCGCGCAGCACTACGCACAGGCGTTGGCCGGTAAGCAGCAGCTCTCCGAGAAGGCCCGCAAGAACCTGGAGGACATGTCGTCGTCGTCCTCGGACGGGGAGAAGTCCTCCTGAACGCCCCGGCGGCCCCGCCGTGGGTGAAACTTTGTGTGCAGATGTGTTGACCTCTGTTCGAGTTCCCTTCTAGTTTCGTGCTCCACTGAGCGGTCCGACCGTGACCGCTCACCTTCGCACCTGCTCAGAAGGGGATGTCGTGTCTCAAAAGAACCACCGCGGGACAGCTTGCGTGGGGGCGCTGCTGGCCTGCGTCACGGCATTCGGCGGAGCGCTCGCTTCCCCCGCTGCCGCCTCGCCAGCCTCCCGTCCCACCACGCCGCCGCCCGTCAGCGACTTCAAGGGCGTCAACTGGGCCGACCCGCGCGACAACTACGCCCACGACGCGGTCGTGCCCTCGGGCCTGTCCACCTCCGACAGCTACGCCACCACCTACGCCAAGTCCAAGGCGATCATCGGCGGCTTCTCCAAGCTCGGCGCCAACACGGTCCGTCTCCCGGTCAACCCGACCTCCGTGAACGGACCCTTCTGGAAGTCGTACCGGGGTGCGATCGACGCCGCCACCGCCAAGGGCTTCAAGGTCATCCTGGGCTACTGGGAGGCCGACAACGCCAAGGACGGCAAGATCGACGACCAGGCCTCCTGGAACCAGATGTGGGCGCGGATCACCTCCGCCTACAACGGCAACTCCAAGGTGTACTTCGAGCCGATGAACGAGCCGTTCGGCTACACCGCCCAGGAGTGGACCGACATCGCCGCGAAGTGGGTGAAGACCCACGCCGACGTGCCCCGCGACCGGGTCCTCATCGGCGGCTACAAGTACAGCGAGGACGTCAAGCCCGTCTGCGCCGACCCCCGGCTCAAGGGCGTCCGCCTGGCCCTGCACAACTACGGCTTCTGGCACACCGACTGGACCAGCGTCGACCAGTGGAAGGCCGACTTCAAGTCCCGTATCGGCGACTGCGCCTCGCGCACGATCCTCGACGAGTTCGGCGCCTCCATGACCACCGGCCTCGACTACAACGGCCCGGTCGGCAGCTCCAACGAGATCGCGTACATACAGGCCGCGACCGACACCATCCGGGAGCTGGGCCTCGGCTCGGTCTACTGGCCCGGCCTGCGCAACGGTGACACCTACTCCCTCACCACGCTCCAGGGCACGGGCACGAACCTCAGCCTGACCGTGAACAACCAGAGCGGCCTGGACCGGCTGCACTACGCCTGGAAGCAGTAGCAGCACGGTTGGTGGCCCTTCCGGGTTCGGCGCCGCTCGTCAGCCGAACCCGGAAGGGAGCCGTCAGGACGCCGAAGGCGTCCAGCCCGCGAGCCAGTCCGCGACCTCCTGGCCGGCGGCCTGCGCATCGCTCAGATGCGGACGGTTGCTGCTCGCGCTCCCCGCCCCCGCACCGGTGTTCTTGTACTCGGCGAACCGGTCGTCCTTCCACGAGAAACCGCTCATGTCGGTCCACGGCGTGGACTTGACCGCGGCACTGAGGCTCGTGTTCCGGACCGTGGTCTGCGGGTTGAGGGAGGCGTCCCCGCCCGCGTGCCAGGGCCGGCCGAGGTAGAAGCTGCCGTTCGACACATCGCCGCTCACCGTGGAGTTGGCGATCAGGATGCCCTTGCGGTTCGCGGCGGTGCTCGGAGCGGTGACGTACCCGGCCGAGGTGCCGTCCCAGCGCTTCTTCAGCGTGATGACGGACTTGTCGACGACGGCCGTGGCCCGCCCGAAGATGAAGTCGACGTTCCCGATGACATACGAGTTGCTGACGTAGACCCGCCCCAGCTTGTCCTTGGCGGCGGTGTCGAGCAGCAGCGTGTCCTGGTCGCCGCTGACGATGATCCCGTCCAGGAACACCTTGTCCGCGGCGGTCCGCAGCGCGACGGCCTGGTGCCCGTTGAGGCTCTGGTTGGCCTTCTCGTCGAAGTCGTTGGAGATGGTCAGGTTCCGCGCCTGGAAGTCGTCGGCCTCGACGGCGACGGTCGCGCTCCCGCCCGTGCCGTAGGTGCCACCGCCGGGCTTGGGCGTACCCGCCGCGTTGTTGTAGACGATCGTCGTGTCCTTGCGGCTCCCGCCCGTGCCCTGAAGGGTGACGTGCGGCTTGTTCGCCGGGACCTTCACCAGCTCCCGGTAGGTCCCCGGCTTGACGGCGATCACGACCCGCGACGGGTTGTTCGCCGGCACGGCGTTCACGGCGGCCTGGACGGACGTGTACTGCCCGCTGCCGTCCTTGGCGACGGTGAGGGTGGTGGCCGCGGCTGCCTTGGTGGAAGCGGAAGCAGTCGTACCGATCGAAGTGCGAGGACCCGCCTGCGACCTGAGGAGGGCGGGCAGATCGGCGGCCTTGTCCAGGGTGTACGCGTAGTACGCCTTGGGATCGAAGGCGGTACCGCCGCTCTCGTTCCGCCCACTGGTACCGGAGAAGGAGTTGCCCCGCTGGACGATGGCGGCACCGCTGTCCTTGATGACGGGGTTCTTGATGCCCTGGAAGTAGGAGTTCTCCAGGACCATCTTCGTCGCGCCGCGCGAGTAGTTGCCGTACGACGAGTTGATGCTCGTGCCCGGGGCGTCCTCGAGGAAGTTGTTGTAGAGGTGAGCGTGGGCGGCGTTGTCGGTGGAGGGGTTGCGCTGCTCGGTCTCGCGGATCCAGTTGTGGTGGATCGTGATGTCCGTCTTGACGTTCTCGGTCCAGCCGATGCCGAACGTCTTGTTGTTGTCGCTGAGCTTGTTCCAGGAAACAGTGACGTTCGTCGAGTCCTTGCGGACGTCGATCAGCCCGTCGGCCATGTGCCGCAGATCGTTGTGATCGATCCAGACGTGGTGCGCGCCGTCCATCTGCACGGCGTCGAAGTCATGGTCCTTGTCGTTCCAGATGCCCTGGTACGAGTCCCGGATGGTCACGTTCCGGATGATCACATTGTGCACACCCTGCCCCAGGAAGAACCCACCGCCGACGATGTGCCCGGAGGTCCCGGCCCCCACGATGGTCTTGTCGGACTGCACCTTGATCTCTTTGCCGACCGGATTCATGTTGATGGTCCCGGCGACGACGATCACGTACGGCTCGGCGGCGGTGGCGTACTTCTCCAGATCGGCGAGCGTCTTCACCGTGACGGTCTTGCCACCCCGACCGCCGTACGTCCCGTTCTGCCCGAGGGAGTTGACGGAGGCGAACCCGTCGGCGGTGTCGGCGGCCCAGGCGGGGACGGCTTCCGCCGCCGAGGCCTGTCCGAGGACGCCGAGGTCGGTGGTGCCGTAGGCGAGGGCCCCTGCGGCGGTCAGGGCCAGCGGGACCCCGACCGCCAGGGCCGTGCGGCTTCTGCGGTGACGATGACGGGCCTTGCTGCGCGGCTCACTCATGCGGCGATCCGATCCGTGTGGGGGAATGACCGCTGACCAGTCGCCGCCCCACACGGAAAGGTTGCCGCTGTATTCGACCTACTCGACGCCCTACTTGGTGCAGGAGTCAGGATCGAGCTTCTCCTCGACCTTGTCCTCACGACCGTCGGGCTGACCGCTGGGGAGGAGCTTGTCGGAGATGCCGTCGATGTAGTACCCGTGCGAGTAAATGGTCCGGTACCCCCGGTCCCGCCAACTGTGCACGGTCTTCTCCCCGTCCCCCTTGTCCCACTGGTAGTCCTCGACCTGGAAGACGGGGTTCACCCGCACCACGCGCTGATACGGCGTCCAGGTCACGGCGACCTGCCGGCACGGCGGAATGGTCTTCTCACTCCGGGTCTCGAACTTGGACTCCTTCTCCCAACCCCACTCGTACCCTGCGCTGCCGCCCACGGTTCCGCTGAAGATGCTCTTGGCGAGGGAGAGACTGATGGTGCCGCCGACGCTCTTCTTCGCGAACGTCTTGGTGCTGTAGCTGCTGACGAAGGTCTCCTTGTCGTCGGCCGAGCCCTTGTTCCCGATCCACCGGGACGTACGGACGGTGTCGCCCTTGATCGACCAGGTGGACGCCTCGGCGTACCCGCACCAGCCGCGGAACAACTCCCAGGGCCCGGCGGGCTTCCACAGCCCGAAGACGTCCCGCAGGTACTCGTCGCGGGTCTTGAACTCACCGGTGTCGACGTTCAGGGCGCCGTAGACGCCGGTCAGGCTGGTCTCCTGGCTGCAGAGCCGCTCGATCATCCCGTCGGTGTCCCCGGGGTCGACGCCCCGGATGTTGGTGGCCCCGGCGGGCCCGGCGGTGGCGGTGCCTGCGCCGGCGAGCAGACCCGTTACGGCGAGGGCGGTGGTGGCTGCAACTGCACTGGCCTTCTTGACAGTTGATGTGCGAATGAGACGCATGTGGGGGGCTCACTCCTGCTTGCGGTTCTGTGACGGCAGTGAAGATGTCAGAGCACGGGCAGGAGTTTGCGCTACCGGTGGGTACGACAGGACATTGACAGGTGGGTGGGGGGCATGTCCTGCCTTATCGGGTGTGGCCGCCCCCGCGGCGACGGGGGCGACAACAACTGCCTCGAGGTCGCCGACGACCACCCCGGCATGGTCCCGGTCCGCGACAGCAAGCTCTCCCACAGCCCGATACTCGTGTTCGGCGCGAGCCCTTGGGCGTTGTTCCTGGCCGGCGCCGAGGGTGGGAGCTCGGCAGGCACTCCCGGGTGAACCGAGGGCACAGCGAGGCACCCAGGGGCCGTGGCGGGGCTATGGTGACTCCATGGCAGAGCACACGACCATCCAGGTGTCCCGGCAGGCCCGGGACCATCTCGCTCAGGTCGCCAAGGAACGCGGGGTGACCCTGGGGCAGCTTGTCGAGCAGATCGCTCTTGAGCAGCCCACGGCCGAGCAGATCGCCGAGCGGGTCGCGGCGGACCGGAAGGTCGTGCGGGAGAAGATCGGCCTGGACATCCGCGACGTCGAGTTCGACGAAGCACCGGACATCCTCGGCAACATCTACCGCATCGCGGCCGAGAAGGTCCGTGCTGCACGGGGCGCCGCTGCGTGATCATTCTGGACACCGGCGCCACTCTCGCCCTCTCCCAGGGGCACAAAACGCTGAATCTCCTCGCCGGCAATATGGCACACACTCCCGGTGACCTCCTTCGGATCCCCGCCCTGTGCCTCATGCAAGTGGAGTCGGAGGACGCGGATGCCGCGCAGCGGGTTCTCGCCTTCAGCTCGGTCGTGGTGGATCCACTCAACACAACCGCTTCAGTCACCGTCGGCACCATGATCCGCGACGGCTACGGCGGCTCCGACACCTGCCACGCCCTGTACTGTGCGCTGCCGCGGGCTGAATTCACAGGCATGTCGATTCTGCTCACAGATCGCGAAGAGCGTTACCCGCCCGGTGTAGTCACTGTCGACATCGATTCCCCAGGCATGCTCGGCTTCCACTGAACCCGTCCCCCCTCTTCACCTGGCCGAACACGGGCCGCCCGCTTCTTTGGCAGTGTCGTGCTTCCACGGCCTGCATCAAGGGCGCTTCGCGTCGCCTTCGGCGATGGCCCTGCGGGCCACCCTTGACCCAGGCCGCTCCAGCACGTGGAAGAAGCGAGCGAGCGGCCCGGAAAGGCGGGTGGCCAGGCCCAGTCGGGCCCTCACGTCCCTCAAGAGGCCGCCCGGCGAGGAGGGGCGCGCTCGCGCCTCGGCAGCACGCCGGGTCGGCTTAGCGGCCATCGGTGAGTGGGTGGTGGGGGCGCGGAGCGGCGAGTGGAGCGATTGGGCCTTGGCCTGGTGCGTAACCAGAGGTCAGGGAGAGGATCGTGGCCCAGATACTCCAATTCGCAGTCGCGTGCCGATCCCGGACCCCATCGGCACCCAACATCACCGGCCAACCCAGGGAGACTCTCCCACCCACCCGCCGATGGCCGCTAAGCCGACCCGGCGTGCTGGCGAGGCGCGAAGGCGCTCCTCATCGCCGAGCGGCAGCGCAGCCGACCGGAGGGACCGGCGGCCCTGGCCACCCGTTCCTCCCCCGGCCGCCCGCTCGCTTCTCTCCCGTGCTGGAGCGGACTGGGTCAAGGGTGGCCCGCAGGGCCATCGCCGAAGGCGACGCGAAGCGCCCTTGATGCAGGCCGTGGAAGCACGACACTGGCAAAGAAGCGGGCGGCCCCGACAGTTGCACTCGGCCGACCAGAGGCCCAGCATCCTCACCTCGCCCACCCCGGCTTCCACACCTCCCCCTCCGTCAACCGTGGGCGCGTAGCAACCAGGTGGTCGCGGAGGGCTGCCAGGCCCGGATGGGGATTGTCCGTGCGAAAGAGCAGGGAGTGGGGGTAGACCGGGGTCGGGTTCAGTACGGGGACGAGGCGTAGGTCGTGGTCGGCCGGCCAGACCAGGGGGGTGCGTTCGCTGAGGAAGGTCGCCAAGGTCGGGGAGTCGGCGATGGTGTCGAGGAGGGCTTCGACGCCGAAGTTGGGGCCTATCGCGTCTATGGTCGGGCCGAAGGTCGCGGCGAGGTCGTCGTAGTAGGCGGACCATTCCGTGCCCGGCGTGTTGCCGGGCATCCATATCCGGTGTCCGGCCAGCTGTGCCGGTGTCACCCAGGGTGCGCGCGCGAACTCGTGGCCGGGGCCGACGCACAGGCGGAGCGGTTCGTCCAGGACGGAGACGGCCGATATGCCGTCAGGGAGACGGTGCCCTGGCATGGTCACCGCACGAAAGGTGGCGTCCACCGACCCGTCCCGCACCGCCGCCACCGCCGTGTCCGCCGCCCCGAACAGCGTGACGACGTCCAGGGTGATCTCCGGGTGCGTGCGGTGGAAGTCCCGTACCAGCCCGGCCGTGGCGACCCGTCGCCCCACCACGTCAACTCGTAGCGCACGGTCCCCGGGGCGTACGGCGGCGAGCGCGCGCTCCTCCGCCTGGAGCAGGGACCGGGCGTGGGGCAGCAGGGCCTGTCCGTCGATGGTGAGGTCCGCTCCTCGCGGGGTACGGACCAGCAGCCGCACGCCGAGGTCCTTCTCCAGGGCGGCGATCCGCTTCGATACCGCCTGCTGGGTGAGGGAGAGGTCCACGGCGGCCTTCTGGAACTGGCCGGCGTCGGCGATCGCGACGAATGCCCGTACTGCTTTGAGGTCCACGGCGGCAGCCTAGTAGTACAAACAGTAGTTGTTGCAACCGCGCCGAGGTTGTTTGATCGGCCGAGGTCAGAGCGATTACATATCGAGGATGCCGAGTTCCTTCGTTCATCTGCACAACCACACGGAATACTCCATGCTCGACGGCGCGCAGAAGCTGAAGCCGATGTTCGCCGAGGTGGAGCGACAGGGCATGCCCGCGATCGCGATGAGCGACCACGGGAACATGTTCGGGGCCTACGAGTTCGCGCAGACCGCGAAGGAGCATCCAGCGGTCAAGCCCGTCATCGGAATCGAGGCCTACCTCGCTCCCTCCTCACGGTTCTCGCGGAAGCAGGAGTTCTGGGGGCCGGGTGGGCGGCGGGCCGTCGGGGAGGACGGGGAGGGGTCCAAGGACGTCTCCGGAGGTGGGCGGTTCACTCACATGACGATGTGGGCCACCGGCGCTACGGGGCTGCGGAATCTGTTCTGGTTGAGCACCCAGGCCAGTTACGAGGGGCAGTTCCCGGCCGGGAAGCCCCGGATGGACCGGGAGCTGATCGCCGAGCGGCCGGACGGGATCATCGCCACCACCGGGTGTCCCTCCGGGGAGGTGCAGACCCGGCTGCGGCTCGGGCAGTACGAGGAGGCCAGGGCTGCCGCCGGCGCCTACCAGGAGATCTTCGGGCGGGAGAACTACTTCCTGGAGCTGATGGACCACGGGCTGGCCATCGAGCGTGACGTGCGTGAGGGGCTGCTGCGGCTCGCCCGGGAGCTCGGTCTTCCCCTGCTGGCCACGAACGACGCCCACTACGTCACCGAGGACCAGGCCGATGCCCACGACAACCTGCTGTGCATCGGCGTCGGCAAGAACAAGGACGATCCGCGCCGCTTCCGGTTCAGCGGGTCCGGCTACTACCTGAAGTCGGCCGCCGAGATGCGCACCCTCTTCGCCGAGCTGCCCGAGGCCTGCGACAACACCCTGCTGGTCGCCGAGCGCGTCGAGTCGTACGACGAAGTGTTCGACCATGTCGATGAGATGCCGCGGTTTCCGGATGTGCCGGAGGGGGAGACGCAGGAATCCTGGCTGCGGAAGGAGGTTCTGAAGGGCCTCGTCCTGCGGTACGGGGATCCGGCTCCCGCGCACGTCCTGGAGCGGTTCGAGACCGAGATGGCGGTCATCGGGCCGATGGGCTTCAGCTCGTACTTCCTGGTCGTGGCGGACATCTGCCGGTACGCCCGGGACAACGGCATCCCGCTCGGCCCGGGGCGTGGTTCGGCCACCGGGTCGCTCGTGGCGTACGCGACCCGCATCACGGAGCTGTGCCCGCTGGAACACGGGCTGCTCTTCGAGCGGTTCCTCAACCCCGAGCGCATCAACCCGCCCGACGTCGACCTCGACTTCGACGACCGGCAGCGCGACCGGATGGTCCGGTACGTGATCGACAAGTACGGCGACGAGTACACCGCCCTGGTCAACACCTTCGGCAAGATCAAGGCCAAGAACGCCATCAAGGACTCGGCGCGGATCCTGGGCTATCCGTTCGCGCACGGTGAGCGGATCACCAAGGCGCTTCCGCCCGACCAGAACGGCAAGTCCGCCCCGCTGGACGCGATCTTCGATCCCTCGCATCCGCGGTATCCGGAGGCCGGTGAGATCCGGCAGTTGTACGGGAGCGAGCCGGATGTCGCCCGGGTGATCGACACCGCCCGGGGTGTGGAGGGGCTGACGCGCGGGACCGGTGTGCACGCCGCCGCCGTGATTCTGTCCAAGACGCGGCTGACCGACCGGATCCCGCTGCATCTGCGGGCCTCCGACGGGGCCAGGATCACCGGGTTCGACTACCCGTCGTGCGAGGCGATGGGCCTGGTGAAGATGGACTTCCTGGGCTTGCGGAACCTGGGCGTCATCGACCAGGCCATCGAGAACGTCCGGGAGAACCGGGGCGTCCGGCTGGCCACCGTCGGCCCCGGTGACGGTGACCGTGACGGTGGCGGAGGCGAGCCGGGCGGCGATCCCGGCGAGACCGACGGCCCCGGCGATCCCGGCGATCCCGGCGACACCGTCGTCATCCCGCTGGACGACGCCCGTACCTACCGGCTGCTGGCCGACGCCAACACCCTCGGCGTCTTCCAGCTGGACGGCGGGGGCATGCGCGCCCTGCTCAAGCTGATGGCTCCCACCCGGTTCGAGGACATCGCCGCGGCCAACGCCCTGTACCGGCCCGGCCCGATGGCCGCCAACGCGCACACCAACTACGCCCTGCGCCAGAACGGCAAGCAGGCCCCGACCCCGGTCCATCCGGAGCTGCGGGAGGCCCTCGAACCGATCCTCGGCTCCACCCACCACCTGCTGGTGTACCAGGAGCAGATCATGGCCATCGCCCGGCAGCTCGCCGGCTACACCCTGGGCGGCGCCGACATGCTGCGCCGGGCGATGGGCAAGAAGAAACCGGAGGTGCTGGCCGCCGAGTGGGAGAAGTTCCACGGCGGCATGACGGCGAACGGCTACTCCGACGAGGCGGTCAAGGCGCTCTGGGACGTGATGCTGCCGTTCTCCGGCTACGCCTTCAACAAGTCCCACACGGCCGGCTACGGCCTCGTCTCCTACTGGACGGCCTACCTCAAGGCCAACTACCCCGCCGAGTACATGGCAGCCCTGCTCACCTCGGTCGGCGACGACAAGGACAAGGGCGCGCTGTACCTCGCGGACGCCCGCGCCAACGGCGTGCGGGTGCTGCCGCCCGACGTCAACGAGTCGGTGGCGGAGTTCACGGCGATCGGCGACGACGTGCGGTTCGGGCTGCGGTCCGTGCGCAATGTCGGGGACGGTGTCATCGAGGCGGTCATCGACGCCCGTCGCCGCGAGGGGCGGTTCACCTCGTTCTCCGACTTCCTGCACAAGGCCGGACTGCCCGCCCTGAACAAGCGGGCCGTGGAGTCACTGATCAAGGCCGGGGCCTTCGACTCGCTGGGGCATTCACGCAAGGGCCTGACCGCTGTGCACGAGGCCGCGGTGGACGCGGTGATCCCGGTGAAGAAGGCGGCCGGCTTCGGCCAGGACGATCTCTTCGCCGGGCTCGGCGGGGCGGAGGCCGATGCCGCTCCGGTCTTCGGCCTGGACTTCGCCGTGGACGAAGAGGAGTGGCCCCGCCGTCAACTGCTGGCGACCGAGCGGGAGATGCTCGGGCTGTACGTCTCCGCCCACCCGCTGGACGGGGCCGAGCGGATCCTCGCCGCCGCCCGCGACTGCTCCATCGCCGAGCTCCTCGCCTCCGGGCGTACGTCCGGGGAGGTGCGGCTGTCCGGGCTGATCACCGGTGTCCAGCGCAAGGTGACCAAGCAGGGCAACGCCTGGGCGGTCGTCCAGCTCACGGACCGGGACGCCGGCATCGAGGTGCTGTTCTTCCCGGCCGTGTACCAGCTCGTCCAGCACGCGCTGACCGAGGACGACGTCGTCTCCGTACGGGGCCGGATCGAGGATCGGGACGGCACGCTGAACCTGTTCGGCAGGGAGCTCGCCGTCCTGGACATGGCCTCGGCCGATCTGGGAAGCAGGCCGCCCGTCCATCTCGCCCTGCCCGCACACCGGATCACCCCGCAGTCCGTGAGCGAACTGAAGCGGATCCTCACAGACCATCCCGGGGACACCCCCGTCCAGCTCCGGGTCCGGGGCTCCCACAGGACGACCGTGTACGCCCTGGACACCACGGTGGACCCGGCCACCGTCGCCTCCGACGTGAAGGGGACGTTCGGGGCGGACGCCTGGCTGGGCCTCACGTGACGCCGGACCTGGCTGCGGGCCGTCGTGCCGCTGGGGCGATGGGGGTCCCCCCTGCTCGAGCGAAGCCGAGAGCTTGGGGGAGGGTGGGCGCACCGGCACCCCGCACCGCCGGGCTGCGCAACGCCCCGCCCCCGGCACCGACACCCCGGAGCCGACGCCCCACAGCACCCGTCACCGGCCCCGCGACACCCCCCACGACCACCGCCGCAACGGCTCCACCACACACACCCCGCCCACGAGCACCGCAACGGCCAGCACCATCACCCACCGGTCATGCGCCACCCCCCACCGCTCGTCCCCCACCGGCACGAACAACGCCCACCGCTCCGGCCAGAACAGCAGGGCCAGCAACGCCGAGGTCAGCAGGGCGGAGGCGCCCCGTGGCCCGGGCCGGGCCGTCTCGCTGAAGCGCACCGCGGCCGTCGCCCCGGCCACCGCCAGGGTGAGGGCCGCCCCGGCCTCCAGGGTGATGTCGGCGACCGGAGGCCTCAGTTCCCCCGGTACGAGCAGCAGCGCGACCGTCCACCAGGCCGCCGCCACCGGGGCGACGAGGGCGACCCGGAGTCCGATGCGCACCGGGCGCGAGGTCGGGACCGTGGCGGTGGTGTGCCGGGCCGGGTCGTCCAGGAGGAACACCAGGCCTGTCGCGGAGGCCAGGATCGCCGCGCGCAGCATGGGGAGTGCCAGCCACGCCCCCGCCTCGCCGGTCGCCCGTGTCAGCCCGGCGATCAGCAGCCCCGTCGCCCCGGCCGCCCCGACGAGGCCCAACGGCATGGTCCGGCAGACGGCGACGACCAACTCCTTCCTCAGTCGAGGCACTTGTCGTCTCCCTCGGGTGCCTTGAGGCCCAGCAGCTCGGCCGCCCGGGCCGCCGTCACCTTCGGGGCCGTCAGTCCGGCCCAGTGCTCCCGTACACGTGCGGCGGCCTCACCCCGGGGGCGCTTCAGAAGCGCGCGCAGCACCTCGGTCTGGGCGTCCGTCATGTACATCCCGGACGTGGGCTGGAGCACGAGGGCGGAGCCGGTCACGCTGTCGTCCAGGCGGACGCGCCGCAGCGCGGCCACCGGGTCCGGCTCCCAGCCCAGGGCCAGCCACATCACGGTGACCATGCGCCCGTCGCACATCGAGGTCGACGCCTTCTCGTCACCCGCCACGAGCACTCCGGCCACGGCGGCCGAGAACTCGGGGATCCGGTTGCCGCCCCACCGGGTGCCCACGGTCACCTCGTGCGGACGCTCCAGCGGCATCAGCGCACCGTCTCCGGAGAGGCCGACAGTGGCCTCGACCCGCTGCCGTACGACGACGTCCTGCTCGTGCGCGCCGCCCCCGGCCAGGGACCGCACCCGGTCCACCACTCCGGCCCAGTCGCCGACCCGCGGCCCCCACTCGGGGAACGCGCAGTACGTCGATCCGTCCCGGCGCACACAGGACTGCATCTGCTCGGGATGCAGGGTGGCCCGTTCCCGGGCCCGGATCAGTTCGGGGTCGTCGTCGCCCGCCTGCGCCTGGGCCACGCCGCCCACCAGAGCCATGGCCACCGCTCCGGCGACCCCGGCCATGACGACCGGTTTGCGGCCGCCGGCGACCAGGACCGCCACCAGGCCCAGGGCCAGGGCGAGTCCGGCGAGGTACAGGGCGTGCCAGCCGGCGGGCCGGCCCATCAGGTCGGACGGGAAGGTGTTGCTGGTGGCCTCCGCGACGACCGGCAGCAGCCAGCGGGTTCCGTCGTCGCTCATGCCCGAGAAGAAGAGGAACAGGAACAGGAGGAACACGACCAGCAGCGGGGCGGCCAGAACGGACCTCACCAGCCCTGCCAGGAGCAGCCCGGCCAGCCCGAAGAGCAGCACGGTCAGCGGCCCCACGAGCAGTTCGCCCACCGAGCCCTGCCCGATCGCGCCGGGCCTGAGCGCCTCCCGGACGAACTGCGCGGCCACGCACCCGGCGAGGAGCAGGGCCGCGGCCAGGGCCGACAGCGCGTGGGCGACCGTACGCCGCCACGGCGGGAGTCCCAGCACCGCGAAGTGCGGCTCGGTGCCGTGCCGTCGGGAGCGCAGTGCCGCGTGGTTGACGGACAGCAGGATCGCGAGGCCGACCAGCATCGGCGCGGCCTGGGTGGCACGGTCGGCGTCCTGGAGGGCCGGGAAGCCGTCCGAGTCCCTTCCGGTGCGCCACACGGTCCAGGCGATGTAGATGAGGAAGGCGACGAGCACCGGCACCCTGGTCAGCAGTCGCCGGGTCTCGAACAGGGCCAGGGCGAACACGGCGGCCCAGGAGCCGCCCGGCTCGGTCCGCTGAGACGTCTGGACCGGCTTCTCCACCACGGCGGTCATGCGGCCACCTCCGCTCCGGCACCGTCGGCTCCGGCACCGTCGAGGGTGAGCAGGTAGCCGTCCTCCAGGGTGGGTTCGAGCAGCTCGGCCCCGTCCGGTGGGTTCCCGACGTTCCGGAAGGATCCGGTCCCGGTACGCCATCCCGCCTTGGCTCCGGGGTCACGCTCCGCGCTGCTCCACACCCGTCCCGAGGCGCGAGCCGTCAGCTCGGCCGGGGTGCCCTCGAAGCGGACCCGTCCGCCGGCCATGACCAGCACCCGGTGGCAGAGCATCGCCACGTCCTCCGTCTGGTGGGTGGACAGCAGCACGGTGCGCCCTTCCCCGGCCCCGGCGATCAGTTCGCGGAACCGCATCCGCTGCTCGGGGTCGAGTCCGACGGTGGGCTCGTCCAGCACCAGGAAGCCGGGGTCGCCGACCAGGGCGGCCCCGAGGGCGACCCGCTGCCGCATCCCCCCGGACAGCTTCCGGATGCGCTTGCCCCGCACCTCGGCCAGTCCCACCTCGTCGAGCACCCGCCGCACCTCGCGATGGCGGGCGGCCCGGCCGGTCATCTCCTTGAGGATCGCCACATAGTCGACGAACTCGAAGGCGGTGAAGTCCGGATGGAAGCCGGGCGTCTGGGGCAGGTAGCCGAGGCGCCGCCGTACCTCCTGCCGTCCGCGCGCGGTGCCCGGGTCGTGCCCGAGCACGGTGAAGGCGCCCCGGTCGGCGGGCAGGGCCGTGGCGAGCACCCGCAGCAGCGTGGTCTTTCCGGCGCCGTTGGGTCCGAGCAGCCCGGTGACGCCGCCGGTCAGCCGCAGCGACACGTCGTCGAGGGCACGGGTGCCGCCGTAGCGGAGGCTGAGCCCGGAGGCGGACACGGTCGGAGTCATACGGCACGTCCCTGGAAGAGGTCGAATCGGTCACGGAGGAGGAAGAGCAGCCCGGTCCCGAGCGCGGTGACCAGTGCCGCCACGCCCTGCCCGGCGGGGGTGAACGGTGCGAGCGGCACCTCGGCCCCGGCCCGCAGCGCATGGGCCGTGATCAGCAGCCCGACCCAGGCCCCGCCGGCCAGCGAGGGCGCGAGCACCGGTCCGAGCCGGGGGGTCAGCGCAAGACCGGCCGCGGTGAGCGCGAGGGCCGGCAGCAGCCAGGCCAGGGCCCGCAGCCCGTACTCGGGCAGGGCCAGCGTGGCCAGCCCGTTCAGCCCCAGCACCACGCCCAGCACGGCCACGGTGCGGATCATCAGCAGTCGGAACCCGTGCATCGGCGCGACGACGGCCATCTCGTACGTCGGGTCCAGCGCGGGGCCGTAGGACAGTGCGACGCCGGCCAGCGGCAGCAGGGGCGCGAGGGCGAGGAACAGCGTGGGGAACTCCCCGTTCGGCGCGGCGTGCACCGCCCCGACGGTCAGCAGCAGCACCGCGACGACGGCCCCCAGCCAGGACCGCCGCAGCACCGGCGCCGCCGCCAGCAACCGCGCGGTGTGCCCGGCCACCCCGAGCCGCACCAGCAGCGCCTCCAGCATCCCCACGCGGGGCGCGTCGAGCTCGGCGTCGAGCCGCTCCCAGCCCGCGTCGAGCGCTACGGGGTCACTGACCTCGGCCAGCGCCTCACGGCACCTCGCACACGAGGTCAGATGGGCATCGGCGGACCACAGCGCGGGCGCCGCCAACTCCCCCCGCGCATAGGCGCGCAGATCCTCTTCCGGCACGTGCCAGCTCATGCCAACGCCTCCCGCAACTGCTTCCGGGCCCGCATCGCCCGTGTCTTGACCGTCCCCGGCGGAATTCCGAGCAGCACGGCCGCCTCCCGGGTCGTCAGCCCGTCGATCACGGTCGCCTGCAGCACCGCCCGCAGCTCCGGCGACAGCCGGACCAGGGCGCCGGCGAGGTCCCCGTGCTCCACCCCCGCGAGCACGCGTTCCTCCGCCGACGCCTCGTCCCGGTGCCGCAGCCGTGCCAGCGCCTGCCGCAGCCGCCCCCGCGCCCCGTCACCGCGCAGCGCGTCCACCAGCCGCCGCGACCCGATGCGCCACAGCCACCCGGCCACGTCACCGTCCTCCCGGTAGCGGGCCTTGCCCCGCCACACCGCGAGGAACGTCTCCTGCACGACGTCGTCGACGACACTCACGTCGGCGCACCGGCCGCGCAGCCGGGCCCGGAGCCACGGCGCGTACCGCCGGTACAGCTCCTCGAAGGCACGCCGGTCGGCGTCCGCGGCAACGGCCCGCAGCAGCTCCCCGTCGCTTCTCGTTTCGCTCACGTCTCCTCATCGGACCGCCCGGGCCGAACGGTTCACGGAAGCACGCGTGACTTTCGGACCGCCGCACCCCACGGAAAACACCCCCGCGAGCCGCCCCCCGCTATCCCACACGTCATGTCTCCGTAACCATCGATTCAGACGGGCTTGCGACGCTCGGGCAATGAATCCCGCCGTGCCAGAGCCTTCGCCGCCCCGAGAGGGGCACGGGAGGAACGGGAACACTCATGTGACGCCCCCACTCCCGCCCGCGCTTTCCGACGCGCCCGTGATGCTCGCGGCGCGGAAGAATGGGTCCATGAACCAGCCGAACGCCCAGGCGCAGGTCCAGCACGCACAGCCCTCCGTGGGCTCCATCGCAGCCCACCGCCCGCACACGGTGGCGGCCGCGGTCTCCGATCTGGAACCGGACATCGATGCCGACCTCGACGCGTACGAGGAGTCGCCGTACGACGGGCCCCAGCTGCCGCAGGGTCGTTTCCTCGACCGGGAGCGCAGTTGGCTCGGGTTCAACGAGCGTGTGCTCGAACTCGCCGAGGACCCGGACACGCCCCTGCTGGAGCGGGCCAACTTCCTCGCGATCTTCGCCAGCAACCTGGACGAGTTCTTCATGGTCCGGGTGGCCGGTCTGAAGCGCCGTATCGCCACCGGCGTGGCCACCCGCTCCGCCTCCGGCCTCCAGCCGCGCGAGGTGCTGGAGATGATCTGGGCCCGCTCCCGTGAGCTCATGGCCCGGCACGCCGCCTGCTACCACGAGGACGTCGCCCCCGCACTCGCGGAGGAGGGCATCCACCTGGTCCGCTGGAGCGAGCTGCAGGAGAAGGAGCAGGCCCGCCTGTTCACCCTGTTCCGGCACCAGATCTTCCCGGTGCTGACCCCGCTGGCGGTCGACCCGGCGCACCCCTTCCCGTACATCTCGGGTCTGTCCCTGAACCTGGCCGTCGTCGTACGGAACCCGGTCACCGGCCACAAGCACTTCGCCCGGGTGAAGGTGCCGCCGCTGCTGTCGAGGTTCCTGGAGAGCTCCCCGGGCCGCTACGTCCCCATCGAGGACGTCATCGCCGCCCACCTGGAGGAGCTGTTCCCGGGCATGGAGGTCCTGGAGCACCACGCCTTCCGCCTCACCCGCAACGAGGACCTGGAGGTCGAGGAGGACGACGCGGAGAACCTGCTCCAGGCCCTGGAGAAGGAGCTCATGCGGCGCCGCTTCGGGCCGCCGGTGCGCCTGGAGGTCGAGGAGTCCATCGACCGTGAGGTCCTGGACCTGCTGGTGCGCGAGCTGAAGATCAGCGAGGCCGAGGTCTACCCGCTGCCGGGCCCGCTGGACCTCACGGGCCTGTTCCGGATCGCGTCCCTGGACCGGCCGGAGCTGAAGTACCGCAAGTTCGTCGCCGGCACCCACCGCGACCTCGCCGAAGTCGAGTCGGCGTCCGCGCCGGACATCTTCGCCGCGCTGCGCGAGCGGGACGTCCTGCTGCACCACCCGTACGACTCGTTCTCCACCTCCGTCCAGGCCTTCCTGGAGCAGGCGGCCGGCGACCCGGACGTCCTCGCGATCAAGCAGACCCTGTACCGGACCTCGGGCGACTCCCCCATAGTCGACGCCCTCATCGAGGCCGCCGAGTCCGGCAAGCAGGTCCTGGTCCTGGTCGAGATCAAGGCCCGTTTCGACGAGCACGCCAACATCAAGTGGGCCCGCAAGCTGGAGGAGTCCGGCTGCCACGTGGTCTACGGCCTGGTCGGCCTGAAGACCCACTGCAAGCTGTCGCTGGTGGTCCGCCAGGAGGGCGAGACGCTCCGCCGCTACAGCCACGTCGGCACCGGCAACTACCACCCGAAGACGGCCCGCCTCTACGAGGACCTCGGCCTGCTCACGGCCGACCCGCAGGTCGGCGCGGACCTCTCGGACCTCTTCAACCGCCTCTCCGGCTACTCGCGCCGCGAGACCTACCGCCGTCTGCTGGTCGCCCCCAAGTCGCTGCGCGACGGCCTGATCTCGCGGATCAACAAGGAGATCCAGCACCACCGTGCCGGACGGCCCGCGCACGTCCGTATCAAGGTCAACTCGATGGTCGACGAGGCCGTGATCGACGCCTGCTACCGCGCCGCCCAGGCCGGTGTGCCGGTGGACATCTGGGTGCGCGGCATCTGCGCGGTGCGCCCGGGGGTGGCGGGCCTGTCGGAGAACATCCGGGTCCGCTCGATCCTCGGCCGGTTCCTGGAGCACTCCCGGGTGTTCGGCTTCGGCAACGGCGGCGAGCCCGAGGTGTGGATCGGCAGCGCCGACATGATGCACCGCAACCTCGACCGCCGGATAGAGGCCCTGGTCCGGGTCACCGACCCGGCTCACCGGGCGGCCCTGAACCGGCTGCTGGAGACCGGTATGTCCGACGGCACCGCCTCCTGGCACCTCGGCCCGGACGGCGACTGGACCCGGCATGCGACCGACGCGGACGGCCAGCCCCTGCGCAACGTCCAGGAGATGCTCATAGACGCCCGGAGGCGCCGGCGTGGCACAGCGACACCTTGACCCGACGGGCCCCGTGGCCGGTCCCGCCCCCACCGGGGACGCCCTCGCGGGCTACCTGCGGGGACAGGCCACGGAGTTCCTCCGAGCGCTGCGTCTGCACCGGGAGAACGGTGCGGGCGCGGGCGGCTCGGAGGGGTCCGTCGACGCGGCCCTGGCGCTGCGCCGCGCCGCCCGCCGCATCAGCGCCAGCCTGCACACCTTCCAGCCCCTCCTCGACACGGACTGGTCCGAGGGCATGCGCCCGGAACTGGCCTGGGTCTCGGGAACCCTGGCCATGGAACACGCGTACACCTCCCGCCTGGACCGCCTCCTGACCGCCTTGCACCGCCTGTCGGGCACCGACGTAACTGCCCCAGCCGCGGGCAGTCGTGCCGCTGGGGCGGCACGGGTGGGCGCGGCGGCACCCCGCGACGCCGGGCTGCGCAACCCCCCGACCTCAGCACCGGAACGCAGCAACCTGACAGTGGGAGCAGCCAAGGCAGGCGCCCTCCTGGACCGCCAACTCACCCTCGCCCGCACCCGAGCCCACTCCACAGCCCTCCAGGCCATGGGCTCCAGCCGCTTCCACGCCATCGCCGACAAGGTCGCCGTCCTGGCCAGCGAGGTCCCCCTGAAGCCCACGGCGAAGACCACCGACCTCCGCCCCCTGGCAACGGCCGCCCACGACCGCCTCTCCGACGCAGTGACATCTCTCCCCCTCATCACCGCAGGCCACCCCTACAACGCCGCCGCCCTCATCCACGGCCTGTCCCCGGACACGGTCCCGCACCCGCAGGACGCCCCCTGGCACCAGGTCCGCCTGCTCCTGCGCCTGCACCGCTACGCCCGCGAGGTCGTCCTCGGCGACCCCGACGGCACCTCCGGCCTGCGCCTGCTCGCCGCCGGCCAGGCCCTCAACCAGCACCGCGACGCCTCGGAGGCGGCCGCCGCCGCGGCCCAGGCGGCCCGTACCCCCCGCATCGCCCCGGCCACGGCCTACGCCCTCGGCGTGCTCCACGCCGACCAGCGGCACGAGGTGGAGGCGGCACGCTTCACGTTCCAGCAGTGCTGGCAGAAGGAAGCGGTGAGCACCGGATGAGCCCCGATTCCCCCGACACCACCGTCCAGGCGGCCGGCTGCGTCCTGTGGCGCCGTTCCCCCGTCACCGGCGAGCTGGAACTCTGCCTCGTCCACCGGCCGAAATACGACGACTGGTCCCTGCCGAAGGGCAAGCTGAAGCGCGGCGAGGAGGCCCTCGCCGGCGCCCTGCGCGAGGTGGCGGAGGAAACGGGCTGCCAGGCGGTGCCGGGGCCCGAGCTGCACACCCTGCGTTATCTGGCGAACGGCCGCCCCAAGCAGGTCCGCTACTGGGCGGCCGAGGCGACGGCCTGCGCGTTCTCCCCGGGCGACGAGGTGGACCGGGTCCTGTGGCTGACTCCCGTCGCCGCCCGCGCCCGCCTCACCCAGCCCCACGACCGCCCCTTGGTCGACGCGCTGCTCGCCGTACTGAACCGGCCACAGCCCGCCGGGAGACCGGAATAACGCCGTCCGCCGTCCACGGCGCGACACGCACGCAAAGCGGAATCCGCACGTGCTCTCCCCGTGAGCATTCCGTGACCTAACCACACCGTCGGCAGGGGTTCACCCGTCGTTCATGTGCGGCCATCGGCGGCTTCACCTGATCTGCCTAATTTCAGCCTTACGCGACGCGAGCCGCGCCCACCGTGCGCGCTCCGCGTCACCCCGCTTTCGCACGCCGCCGATTCAGGACGGCGGCTCTCGGAAGGAACTCAAGTGAAGCTTCAGCGCATGAACCGGCGGGCCCTCGCTCTCGGTGCTCTCGCCGTCTCCGGCGCCCTGACCCTCACGGCGTGCGGCTCCGACGAAACCGGCACCGGCAGCGGCGGTGCCTCCGCCGCAGCCGACGCCAGCAACATCAAGTGCGACGACGCCTCGGGCCAGGTACTGGCCGACGGCTCCTCCGCGCAGAAGAACGCCGTCGACGCGTGGGTCAAGCAGTTCTCCGCGGCCTGCAAGGTGGAGATCAACTACAAGGCCGGCGGTTCCGGTGCCGGTGTCACCGCGTTCACGCAGGGCCAGGTGCCCTGGGCCGGTTCGGACTCGGCACTGAAGCCCGACGAGGTCAAGGCCTCCAAGTCGATCTGCAAGGGCGGCCAGGGCATCGACCTGCCGATGGTCGGCGGCCCGATCGCCGTCGGTTACAACGTCCCGGGCGTCGACAACCTCGTCCTGGACGCCCCGACGATCGCCAAGATCTTCGACAGCAAGATCACCAACTGGAACGACCCGGCGATCGCGAAGCTGAACCCCGACGCGAAGCTGCCCAACCTCAAGATCCAGGCGTTCCACCGCTCGGACGAGTCCGGCACCACGGACAACTTCACCAAGTACCTGATCGCCACCGCCAAGAAGGACTTCCCGTACGAGGGCGGCAAGGCCTGGCAGGCCAAGGGCGGCCAGTCCGCTCCGCAGTCCTCCGGCGTCGCCGCGCAGGTCAAGCAGACCGCCGGCGCGATCGGCTACTTCGAGCTGTCGTACGCCAAGGACGGCATCAAGACCGTCGCCATCGACACCGGCGCCTCCAAGCCGGTCCAGGCGACCGTCGAGAACGCCACCAAGGCCATCTCGGACGCCAAGGTCGTCGGCACCGGCAAGGACCTCTCGCTGGAGCTGAACTACGGGACCACGGCCGACGGCGCCTACCCGATGGTCCTGGTGACGTACGAGATCGTCTGCGACAAGGGCAACAAGGCCGACACCCTGCCCGCGGTCAAGGCGTTCCTGCGCTACGCGGCCTCGGAGGACGGCCAGAAGATCCTCGCCGAGAACGACTACGCGCCCATGCCCGACGACATCATCGCCAAGGTGCGTACGACCGTCGAGAGCCTGAGCTGACCTGAGCGTGCGGTCCGGTCTCCCAGCGGGACCGGACCGCACCGTCCGGTGCACCGCCGCCAAGAGCCGCGCCACACGCGCGGTTCCGCAGACCGGAGAACCCGATGGACACACAACAGATAGCTGACGCACCTCCCCCCACCCAGCCATCCACGGCCGAGCAGAAGCGCGCGGCCCGTGGCGCCACCCGGCCCGGAGACCGGATCTTCCTCGGCCTCTCCCGTGGTTCGGGCATCCTGCTGCTGGTGATCATGGCCGCGATCGCGGGCTTCCTCACCTACCGCGCCGTCCTCGCCATCAGCAAGGACAACGGCAACTTCCTGACCACGTTCGAGTGGAACACCGGTGTCAACCCGCCGGTCTTCGGCATCGCGGTCCTGGCCTACGGCACGATCGTCTCCTCGATCATCGCCATGCTTCTCGCGGTCCCGGTCGCGGTCGCCATCGCGCTGTTCCTCACGCACTACGCCCCGCGCCGGCTGCGCGGCCCCATCGCCTACGTGATCGACCTGCTCGCCGCCGTGCCGTCCATCGTCTACGGCCTGTGGGGCGCCCTGGTCCTCGTTCCGAACCTGAACGGCCTGTTCGGCTGGCTGAACGACTACCTCGGCTGGACCGGCATCTTCTCCTGGCAGGGCGGCGCCGCGCGCTCCATGCTCACCGTGGGCATCCTGCTCGCGATCATGATCCTGCCGATCATCACCAACGTGAGCCGCGAGGTCTTCCGCCAGGTCCCGCAGATGCACGAGGAGGCGGCCCTGGCGCTCGGCGCCACCCGCTGGGAAGTGATCCGCATGGCGGTCCTGCCCTTCGGCCGCTCCGGCGTGATCTCCGCGTCGATGCTCGGCCTCGGCCGCGCCCTCGGCGAGACCATGGCCGTGGCGACCGTCCTCTCCCCGGACTTCCTCATCCACGGCAGCCTGCTCAACCCGGGCGGCGGCACCTTCGCCCAGAACATCGCCAGCAAGTTCAGTGAGGCCACGGAGTTCGGCCGGGACGCCCTGATCGCCTCCGGCCTGGTCCTGTTCGTCATCACCCTGCTGGTCAACGGCGCGGCCCGCGCGATCATCGCCCGCCGCAAGGAGTACTCGGGGGCCAACGCATGAGCACCGCACCCACCCTCGCCGCCAAGCGCCCCAGCACCCTGCGCGGCGGCCATCTGCCGAAATGGGCCCCGTGGGCCATCGCCGCCGGGTCCGTCGCCCTCGGCGTCGGCATCAGCGCCGCCGCCGGCCTGCACAGCAGCATCCAGTGGGCACTGATCGCCGCGATCCTCCACGTCCTCGGTACCTACGTCGTCGCGGCCCGGGTCGAGAACCGCCGCCAGGCCAAGGACCGTGTGGTCACCTCGCTGGTGTGGGTCGCGTTCCTGCTGGCCGTGGTGCCGCTGGCCTCACTGGTGTGGTCGACCGTCCAGCGCGGCGTGAAGGTCCTCGACGTCTACTTCCTGAGCCACTCGATGGGCGTGGTCGCCGACTCGGAGACGGGTGGCGGCATCTACCACGCCATCCTCGGCACGCTGGAGCAGGTCGGCCTCGCCACCCTGATCGCCGCGCCGGTCGGCGTGCTCACCGCGATCTACCTGGTGGAGTACGGGCGCGGCAGCCTCGCCCGGGCCGTCACCTTCTTCGTCGACGTCATGACGGGCATCCCGTCGATCGTCGCCGGCCTGTTCATCCTCAGCCTCATGCTGATGTTCGACATGGAGCCCTTCGGCTTCGCCGGCTCGCTCGCCCTCGCCATCCTGATGATGCCGGTCGTGGTCCGCTCCACGGAGGAGATGCTCAAGCTCGTCCCGAACGAGCTGCGCGAGGCCTCCCTGGCACTCGGCGTCCCGAAGTGGCGCACCATCCTGAAGGTGGTCCTGCCGACGTCCATCGGCGGCATCACCACGGGCATCATGCTGTCCATCGCCCGTATCGCCGGTGAGACCGCGCCCGTGCTGCTGCTGGTGTTCGGCAGCAAGTTCATCAACGCCAACCCCTTCGAGGGGGCGCAGGCGTCGCTCCCGCTGTACATCTACCAGCAGTACGGGTCGGGCGAGGCCACGGCGTACGACCGCGCGTGGGCGGCGTCCCTCACGCTGATCGCCTTCGTGATGATCCTCAACCTGGTGGCCCGCGGCATCGCCCGCTGGAAGGCCCCGAAGACCGGCCGCTGAGGCAACTGTGCGCGGCCACCGCCGCGCGGGGCCCCACCAGCGACACACAGACTTTGGAAGTGAAGTAGTCATGGCCAAGCGAATCGACGTAAGCGGACTGACCGCCTACTACGGCTCCCACAAGGCGATCGAGGACATCTCGATGACCGTCGAGCCGCGCTCGGTGACGGCGTTCATCGGGCCGTCCGGCTGCGGCAAGTCGACGTTCCTGCGCACGCTGAACCGCATGCACGAGGTGACGTCCGGCGGCCGGGTCGAGGGCAAGGTGCTGCTGGACGACGAGGACCTCTACGGCACGGGCATCGACCCGGTGTCGGTGCGGCGCGAGGTCGGCATGGTGTTCCAGCGGCCGAACCCGTTCCCCACGATGTCGATCTTCGACAACGTCGCGGCGGGCCTGCGGCTGAACGGCAGCTACAAGAAGAGCGAGCTCTCGGACATCGTCGAGCGGTCGCTCAAGGGCGCGAACCTCTGGAACGAGGTCAAGGACCGCCTGAACAAGCCCGGCTCGGGCCTCTCCGGTGGCCAGCAGCAGCGTCTGTGCATCGCGCGGGCGATCGCCGTCGAGCCGAACGTCCTGCTCATGGACGAGCCGTGCTCCGCCCTCGACCCGATCTCCACCCTCGCGATCGAGGACCTGATCGGGGAGCTGAAGGAGCGCTTCACGATCGTCATCGTGACGCACAACATGCAGCAGGCGGCGCGCGTCTCCGACCGCACGGCGTTCTTCAACCTCGCGGCGGTCGGCCAGCCCGGCAAGCTCATAGAGATCGACGAGACGGAGCGGATCTTCTCCAACCCGTCGGTCCAGGCCACGGAGGACTACATCTCCGGCCGCTTCGGCTGATCCGCTCCGCCCGACCCGCCGAGACTCCTCGCGGTGCTGCATGGCGGTGCCACCGCGAGGCCGAAAAAGGGCCCGCCCCTCTCCCAGGGGCGGGCCTTTTCGCGTGCTCGGTTTCCGCTCGGCGTGCTCGGTTTCCGCTCGGCGTGCTCGGCTTCCTAGAGGAACGCCAGATGCACGACCCAGAACGAGGCGGCGGCCACGATCGCGGCGGCCGGCATCGTGATGAACCACCCCAGGATGATGTTCTTGGCGACACCCCACCGCACGGCGTTCACACGCTTGGTGGCCCCCACGCCCATGATCGCCGACGTGATGACGTGGGTCGTCGAGATCGGCGCCTTGAAGAGGAACGCCGTCGTGAACATGATCGACGCCCCCGTGGTCTCCGCGGCGAACCCCTGCGGCGGATCAAGCTCGATGATCTTCCGCCCCAGCGTCCGCATGATCCGCCATCCACCGGCATACGTGCCCAGCGACAGCATCACGGCACAGGCGATCTTCACCCACACCGGAATGGGATCGCCGTAGTCCTCGACATCCGCGATGACGAGCGCCATCACCACGATGCCCATGGTCTTCTGCGCGTCCTGCAGACCGTGCCCCAGCGCCATACCGGCCGCGGAGACGGTCTGGGCTATGCGGAATCCGCGCTTGGCCTTGTGCGGGTTCGCCTTGCGGAAGATCCACATGATCGCGGTCATCACGAGATAACCCGCGAGCAGGCCGACGACCGGCGAGACGAACATGGGGATGACGACCTTGTCCAGCACCCCGCTCCAGTAGACCGTCGTCCCGCCGGCCAGCGCAGCCCCGACCATGCCGCCGAACAGCGCGTGCGAGGAGGACGAGGGCAGCCCGAAGTACCAGGTGATGAGGTTCCAGACGATCGCCCCCACCAGCGCGGCGAAGAGGATCCCCATCCCCTTCGACCCGACGGGCGTCTGGATCAGCCCCTCACTGACGGTCTTGGCGACGCCGGAGCCCATGAACGCACCGGCGAGGTTCATCACCGCCGCCATGGCCAGCGCGGCCTTCGGCGTCAGCGCGCGGGTGGAGACGGACGTGGCGATCGCGTTCGCCGAGTCGTGAAAGCCGTTGGTGTACGTGAAGAAGAGCGCGACCCCGATGGTCACGACCAGAGCAAGGGTGTCCATGAAGGGCTCAGGACTCCTTGACGGCGATGGTCTCCACCGTGTTCGCCACGTGCTCGAAGGCGTCCGCCGCTTCCTCCAGCACATCCACGATCTGCTTGAGTTTCAGCACGTCCATGGCGTCGTACTTGCCGTTGAAGAGGTGCGCGAGCAGCTTGCGGTGGATCTGGTCGGCCTGGTTCTCCAACCGGTTGACCTCGATCCAGTACTCGGTGAGGTTCTCCATGGTCCGCAGATGCGGCATCGCCTCGGCCGTCAGCTCGGCGGCGCGCGCCAGGACCTCGATCTGCTGCTCGACGCCCTTGGGCAGTTCCTCGACGTTGTAGAGGACGACCAGGTCGACGGCCTCCTCCATGAAGTCCATGATGTCGTCGAGGGACGAGGCGAGGGAGTAGATGTCCTCGCGGTCGAACGGCGTGATGAACGAGGAGTTCAGCTGGTGGAAGATCGCGTGCGTGGCGTCGTCACCTGCGTGTTCCGCTGCCCGCATACGCTCTGCGATCTCGGCCCGGGCGGATGTGTCCGCCCCGAGCAGTTCCATCAGGAGCTTCGAGCCCGTGACGATGTTGTCCGCGGAGGCGGCGAACATGTCGTAGAAGCTCGTCTCCCTGGGGGTCAGACGAAAGCGCACGTGGGGTCCTCGGGGTGCTTCGGTTTCGGTCAGGCTGATGCTAGGCGCATCATCCGGCCACGGCTATCGGGCCGTCCCCCAGTGTCGCCCATCGGGCAAGGTGCTGAGCACGGGGGCGGCCCAGGGTCTCGATCAGGCCGTTGCGCAGGGCTTCGGCCAAGGGGCGTATACCCAGCAAAGTTCGGTACCATATACCCACCAGGGGTATATGTCGGCTCACTGCCCACCAGGAGGACGCGATGACGGACGTGACCGACGTAACGAACGCCGGGGATGCCGCGGATGTCGCGAACGTCACCGAGACCACGGCCGGTACGGACATCGTGACCGATCACGACCGCGGCGTCCACGGGTACCACAAGCAGAAGGACGAACACCTCAAGCGCCTGCGCCGTATCGAGGGCCAGATCCGCGGCCTGCAGCGCATGGTCGACGAGGACGTCTACTGCATCGACATACTCACGCAGGTCTCCGCCTCCACCAAGGCCCTGCAGTCCTTCGCCCTGCAGCTGCTGGAGGAGCACCTGCGGCACTGCGTCGCCGACGCGGCCGTCAAGGGTGGTGACGAGATCGACGCGAAGGTCAAGGAGGCGACCCAGGCGATCGCCCGCATGCTGCGGACCTGAGCCGGCGCCCGTTCAGGTCCTGGAGGCGTCCCGCTCCTCGGCCACCTTCAGCACCTCGTCGATGCTCTCCAGGCTGAGCCGCTCCTGGGCGGCCGAGGCCGCGATGATCAGCTCTCCGCACAGCTCGATCTCGGCGAGGGCCACGTGGTCCTGAACTGCCGTACCGCCGACCGGAGCCACGTGCATCACCTCATCTCTGCCGTTGCCGACTTCCTAGAGTAGGGAGCGGCCTACACACCGCGCATGGCACGGACGGGCTAGTTCGCGCCGGTCACTCCTCGGCGATCTTGCCCGCGTAGATGTCGCCGGTGTCCGGCAGCCGTACCCGCGCCGAGGCCCCGAAATCGTAGAGCAACGTCGTCGACGCGACCGCGACCGGGCTCTTCTGCTGCCCGCCCACGAAACTGAACCGATGCCGGACTTTCCGGATACGTCCCTCGTCGTCGAGGTAGACGTCGAACGGCACTTCGGCCGTGGCGAACCCTTCCGCCGCCGCGTTCAGGGACGTCCTGTTGCCGTCCGAGGCCCGCTCGGCGGCCTCACCGAGATCGGCCGTCCCCCGGTAGTGCCGCACCCCGGTGCCCGCGACCTCCGTCCTTCCCACGTACGTGGCCGACCGGGTCCCGCGCAGCACCTCGGCCGCCGCGAACGGATCGGTGGCACCACCGGTGACGAGGTTCCCGTCGGACAACGTCCGCGTCTCCACCCGCACCCACTTGTCCGGCGGCACACCGGCCCCCCGGTTCTTCATGAAGAGCGCCCCGGGCGCGAGCAGTTCGGTGATGGGCCGGTGCTCGGTGGCCCCCGCGGGGTCCTGCGGCAGCAGCACCCGCAGCCTTCCCATCCGCTTCCGGTAGTCGTAGACCCCCGCGCCCCGGATGGTCACCCGGGTCCCGCCGGTGGCCATCTCCATCGATGTACGGGCCTTCGAACTCCCCGCCTCCACCAGCCGGTCGGCGGCCTGCCGCAGCACGACGACGGCGTCACCACGCGAGTCCCCGGCCACCGCGTCGCCCCCGGCGCACCCTCCTGCCCCCAGCCCGACCAGGGCCACGATCCCGGCCGCGACGACCGCCGCACCCGTCCGCCCGTGCCGCCGTTCCCGCTGCCGTCCAGTCATCGCCTGCCTACCCCCAGCCGGTACGTCCGTCACGGGCCCCCTCGTTGTTCCGGTTAACGACCGGTATGTGCCCTCGTCACGCGAGCCCGCGAGAGCCGTCATACGAACCCTTTACCCGGCCTCGGTAACGTTGTCGGCGTGGCGCAGCAGGACGGTCCCGAACACCGCACGGCAACAACGGACAAGGGCCGCTTCTCCATGGCCACCTGCACCTGCGGCTGGCAGGGCCCAGCCAGAAGAGCAAGAAGCCAGGCCCGCACGGACGCGGAGAAGCACGAGAACCCGACCTAGCTGCGGGCCGCCCGTCCCGCCTAGCTGCGGGCAGTCGTGCCGCTAAGGGCGGCACGGGTGGGCGCAGCGGCACCCCGCTCCGCCGGGCTGCGCAACGCCCCGCCCCCAGCAACAACGCCGCGCACCTCACAGGCACCGAGTCACGAACTCCATGGAACCCTTGCCTCCACCACCCCGTCTCCCACGACGGAACCACCGGGAGGCCCCATGGAACGGCGCACATTCCTCACAGCCGGCACGGCAGGCATAGCCGCAGCCGCAACCCCCTTCACCGCGGCGTGCACACAGTCGGACACCCGCTCCGGAGCCTCACCCACCACCAGAACAGCGGCCACGACCACAAAGACAAAGGCCACCGCCGCCAACTGGTCCGCCCTGGCCCGCGACCTCGACGGCCCCCTCATCCGCCCGGGCGACACCGCCTGGCCCACGGCCCACCAGCTCTACAACACCCGCTTCGACTCCTTGAAGCCCGCCGCGGTCGCCTACGTCTCCCACCCGGACGACATCCGCACCACCCTGGCCTACGCCCGCGCCCACGCCCTGCACGTGGCCATCCGCAACGGCGGCCACTCCTACGCCGGCTGGTCCTCCGGCAACGGCCGCCTGATCATCGACGTCTCGAAGCTGAACCGCGTCCGCGCCTCCGGCAACACCGCGGTGATCGGCGCCGGCTCCAAACTCATCGACGTCTACCGCGCCCTCGCCGCGAAGGGCATGACGATCCCCGCAGGCTCCTGCCCCACCGTCGGCGTCTCCGGCCTCACGCTCGGCGGCGGACACGGCGTGGTCTCCCGCGCCTACGGTCTGACCTGCGACAGCCTCACCCAGGCCACCCTGATCACCGCGGACGGCAAGCAGCTCACCGCGAACGCCCGCGAGAACAAGGACCTCTTCTGGGCCCTGCGCGGCGCCGGCAACGGCAACTTCGGCGTCGTCACGGAACTGCACTTCAAGACCCACCCGGCCCCGCAGGGCGTCTCGGCGTACCTGTCGTGGCCCTGGTCGAAGGCGGCCGCCGTACTGAAGGCCTGGCAGGAGTGGGGCCCGTCACAGCCCGACGAGATCTGGTCGTCCCTCCACCTCGCGAACGCCGCCGGCGGCAACCCGACCGTCTCCGTGGCGGCCTTCTCCCTCGGTACCTACGGCGAACTCAAGAACGCGGTGGACCGCCTCGCCGACCGCGTCGGTGCCCCGGCCCGCAGCGTCTCCCTGAAGCGCCGCTCGTACGAGGAGTCGATGGAGGTGTACGCCGGCTGTTCGTCGTTCCCGACGGACGCCCAGTGCCACCTCCCCGGCTCGACCCCGGGCCGTTCCCCGAAGGGCGCGCTGGGCCGCGAGACGTACGCCGCGGCGTCTGACTTCTTCGACCGCTCCCTGTCCGCGGCCGGGATCAGCACCTTGCTGTCCCAGATCAAGTCGGTGCGCGGCGGGACCGGCAGCATCGCGCTCACCGCCCTGGGCGGGGCGATCAACCGCGTCTCTCCGACCTCCACGGCCTTCGTCCACCGCCGCTCGCGCATGCTGGCCCAGTACATCGCCGCCTGGCGCCCGGGCACGACGGGCTCCACGGCCCGCGACTGGCTGGCCTCGGCCCACAGGTCCATGCGCCCACACGCCTCGGGCGCGGCCTACCAGAACTACACGGACCCCACCCTGACCGACTGGCGCAAGGCGTACTACGGCGAAGCCTCGACCCGCCTGACCAAACTGAAGCACCAGTACGACCCGAACCGCTTCTTCAGCTACCCACAGGCCCTGTAGGCACTAGGCAGCAAGGTCCCTCTCAGAAGCCCCGGCCCGCTCACTCCGGGCCCCCGGAATCACCGCGTCTCCCGCCCCGGCACCCCGCCCTCTGGCCCGAACGACCCACCCCACCCGGGGCGACCGCTCCACGGCCCGGACAACCGGCGTCAACAGGGCCATGGCCACCGGCGACAGCAACAACGCCACCGCCGTCCCCAGCGCGAACCCACCGATGACATCCGTCGGGTAGTGCACACCCATGTAGACCCGGATGAACCCGCCGAACACCGCCAGCACCAGCGCGACCAGCCCGAACTTCCGGTTCGCGACGAAGAGTCCGACCGCCATCGCCATGACCATCGTCGCGTGATCGCTCACGAACGAGTAGTCGGTCTTCCCGCTGACCAGTACCTCGAGCCCTTGGTGGTCCAGGAACGGCCGCGGTCGTTCCACGAACCCGCGTATGGGCACGTTGACCAGCACGGCGACACCCGCCGCGAGCGGCGCCCAGACCAGCGCCGCGACGGAGGACGCCGCGTCCTCGTCACCCCGGCGCCGCACGCCCCACCAGCACCACAGCACGAGCAGGACGATGGCGAGCAACAGCCCGTATTCGCCCACGAACTCCATGACCCGGTCGAACCACGGCGGTGCGTCCTTGGCCAGGCCATTGATGTCGTAGAGCAGGTCGACGTCGGGGTTCGACCCGGATTCGGCGAGTCCAGCCATGGTGCTGCGGGCCCCTTCGTCGTCTCTCTCGGCGCGCCTGTGCGCGCGCCGGTCCTGCCACCCCCGTGGTTGTAGATCCGCTTCCGCTGCACTGACGTCCGCTCGGCTACGTCACCAGGAACGCACGGTCCCCGTTGATACGTTCCACACTCCACCGAATGATCACGCAGACGTTATCGAAGAGAGATACGTCTTCGCAGCTCAGGGGGTGAGTTCACGCTCGGCTCACACCGTCGTGGGCAGCGCTTTCGCGCCATCTTCGGTGACCCGGGTGGCTCCGAAGTAGTCGGGGGTGTCGATCGGGTCGAACCTGATCACGGCGCCCGTTCGCGGCGCGTCGATCATGTACCCACCACCGACATAAATACCGACATGCCGGATGGCTCGGGAATTGGTGAGGTCGTCCGAGAAGAACACCAGGTCGCCGGGGAGCAGTTCGTCCCGCTTGGGGTGCGGTCCGGCGTTGTACTGGTCGTTGGCGACGCGCGGCAGTTCGATGCCCACGCTGTCGTACGCGGCCTGGGTCAGCCCGGAGCAGTCGAAGCGTCCGCCCTGCTCAGCGGTACCGGTACCGCCCCACAGATAGGGCGTGCCGAGCTTCTTCTGCGCGTACTCGATGGCGCCGGCGGCCTGCTCGGAGGGGTCGACCCGCCCGACGGGCGCCGCGAAGCTCTTGGAGAGCGTCGTGATCGTCTTCACGTAGTTCTGCGTCTCGCTGTACGGCGGGACACCCTTGTACTTGATCACCGCGTACGCCCCCGCGTTGTACGCGGCCAGCATGTTTTCGGTCGGATTCCCGCCAACGTCCTTCACGTACTTGGCGAGCTCACAGTCATACGACGCGGCTGAGGGGATCGCGTCCTTCGGGTCCCATACGTCCCGGTCCCCGTCCCCGTCCCCGTCGATGCCGTGCGAGGCCCAGGTGCCGGGAATGAACTGCGCTATCCCCTGAGCGGCGGCCTGGCTCTGCGCCTTCGGGTTGAACCCGCTCTCCTGGTACAGCTGGGCGGCCAGCAGGGCCGGACTGATGGCGGGGCACAGGTTGCCCCACTTCTGCACGAGGGCCGAATATGCGGCCGGCACCGACCCCTTGGCGAGGGCCTTCGCCCCGCCGCCCACGCCGTTGACCAGGTTCCCGGCCACGATGTAGACCCCCACGACGAGCAGCATCACGAAAGCCAGCGCAGAGCTGATCGCAACACCCGCCACGACCCAGGCCTTACGCACCGTCAACCGCCCCTCACTCCACAGGAGTCCACCGCCCGGTCAGTGTAGAGGCGGCCGCCGACCTCGGGAATGATCACGAGGAGGAGAGTCGGGGCAGAAGAAGAACGTCCGAAAGCACAGGGCGACACGTCAGGGGCAACCGGCGCACGGGTGCGGCCCCGAACGGCTGACGGCCACTGCCGCCAGTGACAGAACGTCACCGAGGAACGAAAAGGCCGTGGCACCCAGCCTCGACCCGTTCGCCGTGTTGGGTAGCCTTCACCCGGGAACACCGGCGCGACCACTCACCCGACTGACCGTCAAAAACGGCCCGAAACGGTGACACAGGGCGCAAGAGGGGACAACGACGGAGCCACACGACAGGTTTCGCTCAGGCCTCATTGCCCGGGGTGACCTGCCGTGATACACAGAGTGACCATACGATCCCGGCAAGGTATTCGTACGAAACCCGCCAATCAATGACGCCAAGTCGACATGCGACAGCGTCATTGTCGGCGACAATGAGGCCTGACCTCTGCACGACCGCAGAGGATGCGGAACTACCCAACAGGGGCGGTGACTTACATGCTCTTTGCGGCCGACAAGGGAGATATCAACACCATCATCGGCGGGATCGCTCCGGACTGGGGGCCCTTCGGCAGCCTGGGCAACGAGGCCAAGGTGATGATCGAGGTCGTGATGGCGGTCGCCATCCTGCTCTGCCTCGGTATCGCGATCTGGGGCGCGGCGAAGCAGCGCATCGGCGCGACGGCCCTCCGGGACACCTTCAGCGCCGAGCAGGGCAAGGGCCTCATCATCGCCGGCCTCACAGGAGTCTTCATCATCGGCTCCCTCGGCACGCTCTTCACCATCGTGTACGGCATGGCCGTGTAGCCGGGCACCCCCCGCCCCGGCCGGGCACGCCCGGCTCCCCTCCATCCCACCCGCCCGTCGTGCCCACCGGCTGAGGTTGCGTTTCCCTGATGTCGAGTCACCACACCGCGCCCGCGCGGGAACCAGCACGGCTACCGTCGTACGAGGAGTACGAAGTGTCTCCGCACGACGTCGAGGGGGCGTACGCGGCATGAGTCTCGGTGACGAGCACGAGGCCTCCGGCGGTTACGGCGGCACGGGCCAGACCCGCACCCGCCTGCCCGACACCGGAGCCGACACCTACGGCAGCACCCGCCGCGGCCGCTCGTCGTCCCGCAGCCTGGTCACGGTGGTCGGCGTAGTGGTCCTCCTCATCGCAGCCATCGCCTTCGCGAACCGCGGCGACGACAACCCCGAAACCAACGGCTCGGGCACCAACAAGCCGGACGCAGCGGCCACGGCCCCCTCCGGCAAGCGCCCCGTCCAGACCAAGTCGGGCGGCGGCATCCCGTCGGGCTTCGCACAGGACCAGGAGGGCGCGCAGAGCGCGGCGGCGAACTACGCGGTGGTGCTGGTCTCGGCCGACATCCTCAAGCCCGCCCGGCGCCCCGAGATGCTCCGCCAGGTGTTCGACGCCGGCAGGGTGTCCGAGTTGGAGAGAAAGCTCGGCCAGGTGTACGACAAGGCGTTCCTGGACAAGGTCGGCCTGGACCAGAACGGCGACGCCCCGAAGGGCAGTACGTACGTGTCCCGCACCATGCCGGTCGGCACCAAGGCCACCGAGTACTCCGGCAACGCCGCCACCGTCGAGGTCTGGTGCACGGGCGTGTACGGGATGACGGGGGACAGCTCGGAGAACCCGGTCACCAGCGACTGGTTCACCATGACCCTCCAGCTGCGCTGGACCGACGGCGACTGGAAGGTCGACAGCTTCTCCCAGAAGGAAGGCCCCGCGCCGGTCAACGGCGACAACAAGGTGTCGACGTCGGACGACATCACCAAGGCCGTCCAGGAGTTCGGAGGGTTCACGTATGCCCGGTAGCCCGCGCCGCGCAGTCACACTCGCCGCGACTCTCACGGCCGTACAGACCACCGTCGTCCTGCTCGCCACCCGGGCGGTGGCCGCCCCCACCCCGTCGCCGACACCCAGCGACGACAACTGTTCCCTGCTCTCAGGCCGGGCCAGAGAGATCTGCGAAGGCGACACCAGCAACGGCGGAGGAGACGGCGGGACCTCCCGTCTCGACCCCACCTCCACCCTCGACCCCCTCTCCTCCCTCGCCAAAGGCTGCGCCGACGCCGCCTCCTGGACCGTCGACAAGCTCAGCGACGCCGTGCAGGAGACAGCGAACGTCGACTTCACGAACCCCAAGTTCCTCCAGCAGTACGCGGTCGTCTTCGCCGCGTCCACGATCCTCACGCTCCTGCTCTGGCTCCTGGCCGTGGCCAAGCGGGCGGTGCGCGGCGTCCCCCTCACCACCGCCCTCTCCGAAGCCATCGGCTTCCTCTGGCTGACCGTCCTGGCCTCCGCCTTCACCCCGCTGATCCTCTACACCGTCGTATCGGCGACGGACGGCGTCACAGAAGTCCTCGCCAAAGCCACCGGCGACCAGACCGACGCCTTCTTCGGCACCTTCTCCGAGGCCCTCAAGAAGGGCGAGAACATCGGCGGCGGCCCCATCATGCTGATCGTCGTCTCCCTGGTCAGCATCCTCGCCGCCGGAGTGCTGTGGCTGGAGCTCGTCATCCGGGCGGCGCTCCTCTACGTCGGCGCCCTCCTCGGCACCGTCGTCTACGCCGGCCTCGTCGACAAGAACCTCTGGGGCCACGTCCGCCGCTGGGCCGGCATCATGATCGCGGTCATCCTCGTCAAGCCGGTGATCGTGATCGTCCTCGGCCTCGCCGGCGCACTCTCCGCCGACGACGGCCCCGACGCCTTCTCCGCCGTCGTCTCCGGCCTCGCCATCATCCTGCTCGCCATCTTCGCGAGCGCGATGATCTACCGCTTCGTCCCCGGCTTCGGCGACGAGATCGCCGGCTCCCGCAACAACCGCCTCATGCAGGGCGCCGAGAGCAAGGCCGCCGCGGTCATCAGCTCCCCCGCGAGCCTGGTCGCGCAGGGCATCAAGACCCACAGCTCCCGCGCGGACCACAACAGCGGCGGAGGCAGCCAGTCCTCCGCCCCACGTCCCAGCAACCCCGCCTCCGGCGGAGTCGCCGCGCACGGCACGCGCACCTCGAACGGCGGCGGATCTGTCCCCTCCGCCGCACCCGCACCCCGTTCGAGCAGCCCCGTCAACACGCCTCACGCCAGCAGCACCCGCAACAGCAGTACCAATCGCACGGGAGGTGAAGGGCGTTGACGACCGAGTCCCACGTGTCCCATCCGGTCACGCCCCGCCGTACATATCTGATCGGCCGCGCCCGGCCGAACGCGATCATCGGCCGCAACCGCGAGACCGGCGAGATCGCCCTGATCGTCGTGGGCGCGTTCCTCGGCATGATGTGCGGGCTCCTCGTCCCGGTGCTGCCCCTGCGCATCGTGCTGCTCGCCGGGTTCCCGATGCTGGCGCTGGCCGCCGTGTACGTGCCGTACAAGCACCGCACCTTCTACAAGTGGTTCGAGATCAACCGCAGCTTCAAACGCACTGTCAAGCAGGGCGCCACCTACCGCTCCACCGCCGTCGAGGCCGGCACCCGGCTGGACGGCCGTGAGGTGGAGATCGGCCCGCCCCCCGGCATCGGCCGCATCACCTGGCTGTCCGCCCCCTTCGGACCCGACGAGATCGCCGTGCTCCTGCACGCCGACCGCAAGACCGTCACCGCCGCCATCGAGATCGAGGGCCCCGGCGTCGGACTGCGCGACTCCGAGGACCAAGAGGCCCTCGTCGACCGCTTCGGCACGCTGCTCAAGCACGTGGCCAACGGCGACGGCTTCGTCACCCGCCTCCAGATGCTCGCCCGCACCCTCCCCGCCGACCCGGACGCCCACGCCAAGGACGTGTCCGTACGCGGCGACGAGAAGGCCCCGCCGTGGCTGCAGCAGTCGTACGACCAGCTCCAGTCGATGGTGTCCACCAGCAGCGAGCAGCACCGCGCCTACCTCGTCGCCTGCATGCACTACACGCGCGAGCTCGCCGCCGAGGCCAATGCCATGGCCCGTGCGGCCCGCGCCCACGGCGGCAAGGTCGACCGTGACGCCGGACTCGCCGTCGTCATGGCCCGCGAGCTCACCGACATCTGCTCGCGCCTCCAGGAGGCCGACATCCGGGTACGCCAGCCGCTCGGCCAGGGAAGGCTGTCCTCCCTGGTCCACTCCATGTACGACCCGGACCACCCGATCGACCACATCCAGGCGATGACCAAGCGCAACGCCTGGCCGGCCGAGCTGGACGCCATGGAGCCCACCTACCTCCAGGCCAAGACCCGCGAGTCCTCCACCCGCGCCCCCTGGTGCCACGCCACCGCCTGGGTGAAGGAGTGGCCGATGACCCCCGTCGGCGTCAACTTCCTCGCCCCGCTCCTCGTCCACACCCCGGACGTCATCCGCACGGTCGCCGTCACCATGGACCTCGAACCCACCGAGGTCGCCATCGAGCGCATGCTCACCGAGAAGACCAACGACGAGGCCGAGGCGTCCCGCGCCGCCAAGATGAACCGCACCGTCGACCCGCGTGACGCGGCCGCGAACTCCCGGCTCGACCAGCGCGGCGAGGACCTCGCCAGCGGCGCCGCCGGCGTCAACCTCGTCGGCTACATCACGGTCTCCTCCCGCTCCCCCGACGCCCTCGCCCGCGACAAGCGGACGATCAGGGCCTCGGCCGGCAAGTCGTACCTCAAGCTGGAGTGGTGCGACCGCGAGCACCACCGCGCCTTCGTGAACACCCTTCCCTTCGCCACCGGCATTCGGAGGTAGGACCAGATGCGGGACCCGCTGTCCGTCCTCACCGACGCCTTCACCTCCTTCCTCTTCGGGAAGGTCGAGACGACCAGGCTCCCGGTGCGCACGTCCACGGGCCAGGCCCAGGCGGTCTACCTGCCGACCGCCGCCCCGGGCCTCGGCGACTCCGGCGTCATCATCGGCCGCGAGGTGTACTCCGGAAAGGGCTACATCTACGACCCCTTCCAGCTGTACGGCCAGCAGCTCCCCGCCCCCCACTGGCTGGTCCTCGGCGAGTCCGGCAACGGCAAGTCGGCGCTGGAGAAGACGTACGTCCTGCGCCAGCTCCGCTTCCGCGACCGCCAGGTCGTCGTCCTGGACGCCCAGGGCGAGGACGGCGTCGGCGAGTGGAACCTCATCGCCGAGGAGCTGGGGATAACTCCCATCCGCCTGGACCCGACGGCGGCCCTGGACATGGGGATCCGCCTCAACCCGCTCGACCCCGCGATCACCACCACGGGCCAGCTGGCGCTGCTCCGGACGATCATCGAGGTCGCGATGGGCCACGGCCTGGACGAACGCTCCGGCTTCGCCCTGAAGGTCGCGCACGCCTACGTCAACGAGACCATCGTCGACCGCCAGCCAGTCCTCACCGACATCGTCGAGCAGCTGCGCCACCCCGAACCCGAGTCCGCCGAAGCGATGAACGTCGCCATAGACGACGTACGGGCCTGGGGCCTGGACGTCGCCCTGGTCCTGGACCGTCTCGTCGACGGTGACCTGCGCGGCATGTTCGACGGCCCCACCACCGTCGGCATCGACCTGGACGCCCCGCTGATCGTCTTCGACCTGTCCCACATCGACCGCA
The DNA here is from genome assembly GCF_040612515.1 of Streptomyces sp. NPDC006372. NCBI lineage: Bacteria > Bacillati > Actinomycetota > Actinomycetes > Kitasatosporales > Streptomycetaceae > Streptomyces > Streptomyces sp. NPDC006372. Next base: position 134,597 of record NZ_JBEXQJ010000025.1, read on the forward strand.
ACTCCATCGCCATGCCCATCCTCATGGCGATCGTCGGCGTGTGGCTGGAACACACCTGGATCCGCCCCGACCGGAAGAAGCGCATCTTCCTGGTCGAAGAGGCCTGGCACATCATCAACAGCCCCTTCGTCGCCCAGCTGTTCCAGCGCCTGCTGAAGTTCGGCCGACGGCTGGGTCTGTCGTTCGTGGCGGTGGTCCACCACCTTTCGGACGTGGTGGACGGCGCGGCGGCCAAGGAAGCGGCGGCGATCCTGAAGATGGCCTCCACCAGGACCATCTACGCCCAGAAAGCGGACGAGGCACGCGCGACCGGCCGCGTCCTCGGCCTGCCCCGCTGGGCGGTCGAGATCATCCCGACACTCACCCCCGGCATCGCCGTATGGGACGTCAACGGCAACGTCCAGGTGGTCAAACACCTGGTCACGGAGACCGAACGCCCCCTGGTCTTCACCGACCGCGCGATGACCGAGTCCTCCGCCGACCTCGACGACGACGCCCTGCGCGCCGCCGAACTCGAGGCGGAGGAACGAGCGGCGGCCTTCGTGGAGCACCACCTGGGCGACTCCGAATCGACGGTGGCTTAGGGGAGAACGCGTGAGACCGGACGACCGTCGCCCCCAGCGCGACCACCAGGGAGGCATCCCCGACGGCCTGCTGGTCGGCGTACTCGCGTTCCTCCTCGGCATGACCCTGATGGTGTGGACGGCCACCGGCCTCGCCGCCCTGTTCGCCCACGGCTCGTGGCCGTCCGGCGTCACCTTCACCCGCACGCCCCTGGCCATGCGCGGCCTCATCGCCCAACCCCACGACATCCCCGGCGCCTGGCCGGACACACCCCCCGGCGAACTCTCGGGCTACGGCCTGTTCTGGGGCCTGCTCATCGGCCAGCTGATGATCCTGGTCGTCCTGACGGTGTTCGTGATGGGCACACTGGCCCGCTGGAAGGCGGTCCGGGCAAGGCGCCGGGAGGAGCGGATCCTGACGGCGGAGGAACGGCCGGGACCGGCGACCGGGGCCGCACACGAGGTTCCGGGGCCGACGCAGCACGAGGTACCGGCATCGACGCAGCACGGGGTACCGGCGCCGGTCCAGCACGAGGTGCCGGCATCGGCGCAGCCCGAGCTACGGGCGCCGGTCCAGCACGGAGTACGGACGCCGACGCAGCACGAGGTACCGGCACCGGCGCAGGAGCACGTGTCTGCGGTGGCACAGCACGAGGTCCCGACCCCCCGGCGCTCGCCCTCCGACCCCACGACCCCCCTGGACCCGGCAGCGAGCCCGACCCCGGCATCTCTGTTCACCCAGGAGCGGGTGGGCGGGTGGGAGAAAATCCTCGTAGCCCCGAGGGAAGCCCGCCGGACAACCGCCACCCAGGCGGTACGCGACGCGGAAGGCCCCGCCCTCGTCATCACGTCGAACCCGGCCCTCTGGCAGGACACCAAGGACGGAAGAGCCAAACTGGGCCCCACCCTCCTCTTCGACCCCACCCACCTCTGCGACACCCCGTCCCGCCTCCACTGGTCGCCGACAGCCGGCTGCGAGGACAAGGACACCGCAAGGGCAAGGGCCAAAGCCCTCCTCACCCCCGTCCGCCCCACCGCCAAACTCGACCAGGCCCTCGGCGACACGGCCGAGATACTCCTGCGGAGCTACCTGCACGCCGCCGCCATCGACGGCCGCACCATCCGCCACGTCCACCGCTGGTCCCAGGGCACCCAGATCCAGGACGCCGTACGCATCCTCCGTACCAACCCCAAGGCCGCCCCCGGCGCCGCCGGCGAACTCGAGGGCACGCTCACCGCCCACCCCGAACGCCGCGACATGGCCCAGCAACTGACGACCCGTGCCCTCCAGTCCCTCTCCACGGTCAATATCCGCGAGGCCTGCACCCCCAACCGAACTGATGCCCTCACCTTGGATTCCTTCGTCCACGAAGGGGGCACGCTCTATGTCGTGGGGGAGTCCATCGAGGACCCCAGGACCAACCCGGGCGCGATGCCCCTCCTGACGGCCCTCGTCTCCAGCGTGGTCGAGCGTGGCCGGCGCATGGCCGAACGGTCATCCTCCGGTCGCCTCGACCCACCATTGACCCTCGTCCTGGACGACGTCGCGGCCGTGGCCCCGCTCCCCGAGCTCCCGGAACTGCTGGCCGCCGGAGCGGCCCGCGGCATGCCGACCCTGGCCCTGCTCCGCTCCCGCGAACAGGGCCGAACCCGCTGGCCGCACGACGAGCTGCCCGTCTAGGACCCACCCAGGTCCAGCCCAGGCCCGTCACTCCCGCTCGAGCACGAACTCCAACTCCCACTCCCCCGACTCCCCGAGCGGCACGGTCACCCCACTCGGCACGAACCCCACCCGGCGATAGAACCGCTGGGCCCGCCCGTTCTCCTCGTGCACGATGAGCCGCACCCGCTCAAGACCCTGCCCCCACGACCACTCCAGGGCCGCGTCGAACAGCACCTCGGTCAGCCCGCTCCCGCGCTCCTCGGGCCGTACGAACACGCCGACCAGATGCCCCTGCTTCCGCTCCACCGGAAACCCGGCCCAGTCCGTCGTCCCGGGCTCCTCCACGAGCACGGTCAGCGTCCCGACCCATCGCCCGTCCGGCCCCTCGGCGATGATCTGCTGCTTCGTGTCCGCCCCTTCGGCGGCACCGGCCGTCCGCTCCTGCCAGAAAGAATCCGGCTGGGCCACGGCCTCCTCGTACGTCTCCAGGAAGGCCAGGTGTGCCACCGGGTCCCGCAGCGCCGCGAGCCGCAGCTCCCTCGCCGCAGGCCACTCATCAGCACGGACGGACCGGATCACATAGCTCATGCGGGCCACGGTAGTACCCGGGTACGACGCCCCTCACCCCGATTACCGCCACCGGTCCGACGCCCGCCGCCCCCGCACGCACCAGCATCGAAGCATGCTGACGGCACACGAACTCACCAAACGCTACGGCGACCGGACGGTCGTCACGGACCTGTCCTTCACCGTCCGCCCCAGCACCGTCACCGGCTTCCTCGGCCCGAACGGCGCCGGCAAGTCCACGACCATGCGGATGATCCTCGGCCTGGACGCCCCCACCCGCGGCCACGCCACCGTGGGCGGACGCTCCTACGCCGCCCACGCCGCGCCCCTCACCGAGGTCGGCGCCCTTTTGGAGGCCCGTTCGGTCCACCCCGGCCGCACCGCCTACCACCATCTGCGCTCCCTCGCCCACACCCACGGCATCCCCCGCGCCCGGGTCGAGCACGTCCTGGGCCTCACCGGTCTCACGGACGTGGCGCACCGCCGGGTCAAGGGCTTCTCGCTCGGCATGGGCCAACGCCTCGGCATCGCCGCCGCCCTCCTCGGCGACCCGGCCACCGTGGTCCTCGACGAGCCGGTCAACGGCCTCGACCCGGAGGGCGTGCTGTGGATCCGCACCCTCCTCAAGTCCCTCGCCGCCGAGGGCCGCACGGTCTTCGTCTCCTCCCACCTCATGAGCGAGATGGCCCTCACCGCCGAACACCTGGTCATCATCGGCCGCGGCCGCCTCCTCGCCGACACCACGGTCAGCGACTTCGTACGCGACTCCGGCGCCGGCACCACCAAGGTCGTCACCCCCGAGGCCGGGACCCTCGTACGGCTCCTCACGGCACCCGGCGTCGACATCACCACCGACACCCCCGGCACCCTCCAGGTCCGCGGCGCGGACGCCGAACACATCGGCCGCACGGCAGCCGCCCACGGCATCCCCCTCTACGAACTCACCCCCGGCACCGCCTCCCTCGAAGAGGCCTTCATGGACCTCACCCGCGACGCGGTCGAGTATCCGGCGACCCTCCAAGGAGCGGCAGCATGACCACGGCGACCCTCCCCTACCGCGTGACCCCGGCCCGCGTCCTGCGCTCCGAGTGGCACAAGCTCTGGACCCTCCGCTCCACCTGGATCACCCTCATCGTCACCAGCGTCCTCACGGCCGCCATGGGCGCGGGCCTGGCCGCCGCCTACGACGGCACCGGCGAGGGCGGCATGGACACGGTCCTCTTCGCCCTGCTCGGCACCCAGTTCGCCCAGATCAACCTCGGTGTCCTCGGCGTTCTGGCCACGGCAGGCGAGTACTCCACGGGCCAGATCCGCGCCACCATGACCGCCGTCCCACGCCGTCTGCCCGTCCTCTGGTCCAAGGCCGCCGTCCTGGCCGCGATCGCCCTCCCCCTCACCCTGGCGACGAACCTCCTCACCTTCCCCCTCGCCCAGTCCTTCCTCACCGGCACCGGCCTGTCCGCCTCCTTCGGCGATCCCGGCGTCCTGCGCGCCCTCGCCGGCAACGCGGTGGGCTTGACCCTCCTCACCGTCCTCGCCCTCGGCATCGGTGCCCTGGTCCGCTCGGTCCCGGCGGCCATCGGCGTCTTCATCGGGCTGCTCATGATCCTCCCGGAGGTCCTGGCGATGCTCCCCTACGACGTCGTCGACGACGCCGTCCGCTACTTCCCCGGCAAGGCCCTGGAAGCCCTCACCACCGCCCAGACCACACCCGGCACGGCCGCCCCCGGCAGCGCCCTGCTCGCCATGCTCCTGTGGACGGCGGCGACCCTCGCACTGGCAGCGACGGTCCTACGCCGCCGGGACGTCTGACACACGGCCGCGGAAACCTCCACCATGGACTCCGTGACGGAAGACAGGGCGCCGGAGCCCCTCACCGAGTACGCCCACCGCCTCACCCACCGGGTACGCGCCTTCGACCGACGCCACCCGCTGCTGTGGGACCTGCACTTCGCCGGTTTCTGGGTGACGGCGGCCCTGATCGACTACGCCGGTGGCGGCTGGCGGCACAACGCCCACGACCTGGACGTCCCCGGCTGGCTCCTCGTCCTGAGTCTCGGCCTGTCGGTCCCCCTGCTCCGGCGACGCACCCACCCTGCGGCCGTACTCGCCACCATGGCGCCCTTCGCCCTCGTCAACGCGTGGACCGGCGCCGCCCTCCAGGCGTCACTCCTCCAGCTGGTCCCCGTCTACCACCTCGCCCTGCGCCGCCCCCTGCGCAACCTGTGGTGGGCGACGGCCCTGGTGATCGCCCCGGTCCTGGTGTCGATCGCCCGCTACGGCGAAGGCACCTGGGACCAGCAGATCGGCTCACAGCTCATGTCCGTCACGGTGGCCGTCCTCATCGGCGTGACGGTCCGCACCCGCCGCAACTACACCGAGGCCCTGGAGGACCGAGCCCGCCGCCTGGAGATCGAACGCGACCAGCAGGCCCAGCTCGCGACCGCCGCCGAACGCGCCCGCATCGCCCGCGAGATGCACGACATCATCGGTCACAACCTCTCCGTCATCACAGGCCTCGCCGACGGCGGCAGATACGCGGCCGGCAAGTCCCCCGAACGCGCCGCCCAGGCCCTCGACGCCATCGCCACCACCAGCCGCCAGGCCCTCACGGAACTCCGCCGCCTCCTGGACGTCATGCGGGAGGAGGAGCAGGACCAGGCCGCCCGGTCCCCCCAGCCCGGCCTCACCGACCTCGGCCCCCTCCTCGACGGCGTGCGCTCCGCGGGCCTCCCCGTCCACACCACCGTCCACGGCGACCCCACCCTGCCGCCGGGCCGCCAGCTCACCGTCTACCGCGTCATCCAGGAAGCCCTCACCAACACCCTCAAACACGGCGGCCCCGACGCCACCGCGGAGATAGAACTGTCCTACGAGGACAAGGGGGCCGTCACCGCGACGATCACGGACACCGGCAACGGCAGCCGCACCGACCATACGGCCCGGGGCGGCCGTGGACTCCCCGGAATGCGCGAGCGAACCGCCCTGTACGGCGGCACACTTGAGGCCGGCCCCCGCCCGCACCCGGAGCAGGGCTGGCGTGTCCGCCTACACCTCCCGGAGGAACACCCGCAGTGACCACGGTCCTGATCGCCGACGACCAGCCCCTCCAGCGCTTCGGTTCCCGCATGCTCCTCGAGAGCCAGGACGACATGACGGTCGTGGGCGAGGCGGCGAACGGCAGTGAAGCGGTCCGGATGGCGGCGGAGCTCCATCCCGACGTCGTCCTCATGGACATCCGCATGCCCGGCCTGGACGGCATCGAGGCGACCCGCCGCATCACCGCCGCCGGTGACCGCACCCGCATTCTGATCGTCACGACCTTCGACCTGGACGAGTACGCCTACGCCGGCCTCCGCGCGGGCGCCTCCGGCTTCCTCGTCAAGGACGCCCAGCCGGAGGAACTCCTCTCCGGCATCCGCGCGGTGGCCACCGGCGACGCGGTCGTCGCCCCCAGCCTGACCCGCCGCCTCCTCGACGCCTACGTCCACCACCTGCCGACCGACCCGGCCGCGGACACCCCGGCCCAGGAGGACCCGCGTCTCGCTGCCCTCACCGACCGGGAACGCGAGATCCTCACGGTCATCGGCCAGGGCTGGACGAACACGGAGATAGCCACACGTCTTCATCTGGCCGAGTCGACGGTGAAGACCCACGTGGGCCGGATTCTGGCGAAAACCGGTTCCCGTGACCGTATTCAGGCGGTCATCCTGGCGTACGACACGAAGCTGGTGGAACCGTCGTAGAACGCAGAAAACCCCCGCACCGAATGGTGCGGGGGTTTTCCCAATAATTGTTCGGCGGCGTCCTACTCTCCCACAGGGTCCCCCCTGCAGTACCA
>NZ_JBEXQJ010000026.1:0-126413 GCF_040612515.1 Streptomyces sp. NPDC006372
CCGCTGGGGGCGGGGGGGCCGCCTTTTCCCGGGGGGGGGGGGGGGGTGGGGGGGGGGGGGGGGGGGGGGGGGGGGGGGGGGGGGGCGCGCCCCCCCCCCCCACGGCGAGGACCAGGGCCGCGTCCTCGACGGTACGGGTGACCGGGCCGACATGGTCCAGCGACCAGGACAGGGACGTGACGCCGTGGCGCGGCACGAGGCCGTAGGTCGGTTTGAGGCCGACGACGCCGTTGAGCGCGGCGGGCACCCGGATGGATCCGCCGGTGTCCGTACCCAGGGCGAAGGTGGCGGTGCCCGCGGCGACGGTGACCGCTGATCCGCCGCTGGAGCCGCCGGCGATCCGGCCGGGGTCCCAGGCGTTGCGGGTCTGCGGGGTGGTCAGCCCGTAGGCGAACTCATGGGTGTGGGTCTTGCCGATCAGGATGGCTCCGGCGGCCGACAGCCGTGCCGCGACGGTGCTGTCGGCCGACGCGCGATGGCCGGACCTGACGCGCGAACTGGCCGACGTGGACAGGCCGGCGACGTCGATCAGGTCCTTCAGGCCCATCGGGACGCCGTGCAGCGGACCGCGGTAGCGGCCGGCGGCGATGTCGTCCTCGGCTTCGCGCGCGGCCCGGCGGGCGTGTTCCGCCCCGACCGTGACGTAGGCCCCGAGGTGCGGCTCCACCCGCTCGACGCGCTCCAGCACGGAGTCCGCCAGTTCGACGGGGGACAGCTGCCGCGTCCGGATCGCGTCGGCGGCGGCGCTCAGGGTCAGTTCACAGGGCTGCATCGGGCGCCTCCTTCACCGCTGCGGCGCGGTAGGCGGGGGCGGGCGGGGTATCCCCGAAGTCCAGCTCCCTCAGGACTGCGACGACGGAGTGGATGTGGTCGGCGGCGGCAGCGACCGCGGCGTGGCGGTCGTCGTGCAGTACGAGCCCGGCGCGGTGGGCCGAGCGGGCCGCTTCCCGCGGTGTGAGTCCGGCGTGGGACATGAGCCCCTCCATAAAAGCGAAATGTTTGCGTTAGTGGACTGTAGGGCTTACCGTCGCCTTAACGCAAACACATTGCCTTAAGAATGCGAGGGAGACCCATGACCGCATCCGCCTCCTGGACCGTGGGCGACGTCACCGTCCACCGCGTCGACGAGATCCCCCTGCCTCCCGCCACCGGGCCCTGGCTCCTGCCGGGCGCCACACCGGACGTCGTCGCGGGGCAGGACTGGCTGCGCCCCCACTACGCCGACGACGAGGGTGTCCTGCGCATCGACAGCCACAGCTTCGCGTTCACGGTGGGCGGCCTGCGGGCCCTGGTGGACACCGGCATCGGCAACGGCAAGCAGCGCGCCAACCCGGCCTGGCACAACCTCGGCACCGACTACCTGGAGCGCCTCACCGCCGCCGGATTCCCCCCGGACTCTGTGGACCTGGTGCTCCTCACCCACCTGCACGCCGACCACGTCGGCTGGAACACCCGGGAGGTGGACGGCGCGTGGATCCCCACCTTCCCGAACGCCCGGTACCTGACCTCCCGCACCGAGCGGGAGTTCTGGGCCGGGCACGCCATGGACGAGGCGCGCCGGCAGATGTTCTGCGACTCCGTGCAGCCGGTGGAGGAGGCTGGGCTGCTCGACCTCGTCGACGTCCCCGCCGAGGGCGTCGAGGTCACCCCGGGCCTGCGCCTGATCCCGACGCCCGGCCACACGCCCGGCCACGTCGCCGTCGAACTGACCAGCCGCGGGCGGACGGCACTGATCACCGGCGACTGCGTCCACCACCCCGTCCAGCTCGCCCACCCCGGCATCGGCGCCTGCGTCGACATCGACCCCGGCCGTTCCGAGGTCACGCGCCGCGGGCTGCTCGGCTCGCTCGCCGGTACGGACACCCTCCTCCTGGGCACCCATTTCGCGCCGCCCACCGCGGGCCGCGTCGTCACCCACCAGGGTGCGTTCCGGCTCTCGCCCGTCCCCGCCGACTCCGCGTGAGTCTTCGCCCGCACGACTTTGCCCATCCTTTACTCTTGGATGGCCACTCGGTTCTGCATGAAAGGTTGTGAGCGTCCGCCCATGGGCGAGCCTCCCCGTGCGCGACATCGCGCGTTCCGCCCCGTCCTGGAGAAGCATGGAACGGGGGTGAACCGATGACCGAAGTACTCCTGCTCCTGGCGGCGATCCTGCTCTCGCTCGCCTGCGGTGCCTTCGTGGCGGCCGAGTTCTCCCTCACCACGGTCGAGCGCGCCGAGCTGGAGCGAGCCGTGGAGCGCGGTGAGCGAGGCGCACAGGGCGCGCTGAAGGCCGTACGAAACCTGACGTTCCAGCTCTCCGGGGCCCAGCTCGGCATCACGGTCACGAACCTGGTCGTCGGCATGCTCGCCGAGCCGTCGATCGCCGCGCTGATCGCCGGGCCGCTGGAGGACGCCGGCATCTCGCGTTCGGCCTCGCACAGTCTCGCGCTGGTGCTCGGCACCGCCCTGTCGACGGTGTTCCTGATGGTCGTCGGCGAACTGGTGCCCAAGAACTGGGCGATCTCCTCGCCGCTGACCGTCGCCAAGACCGTGGGCAACGCCCAGCGCTGGTTCAGTGCCGCCTTCCGGCCCTTCATCACGCATCTGAACAACACGGCGAACCGGGTCGTGCGCCGGATCGGCGTGGAGCCGGCCGAGGAGCTGGCCTCGGCGCGCGGGCCGCAGGAGCTGGCGGCACTCGCCCGGCACTCCGCCAAGGAGGGCGCCCTGGAGGCCGACACCGCCGAACTGTTCGTGCGGACCCTGAACCTCGCCGATCTGACCGCGGAGAACGTCATGACGCCCCGGGTCCAGGTCGTCGCCCTGGAGGTGCAGGCGACCCTGGAGGACGTGGCGAACGCGACCCGGGCCACCGGCCTGTCCCGGTTCCCCGTCTACCGCGGCACCCTCGACTCGGTCGTCGGAACCGCGCACGTGAAGGACGTCCTGGCGGTACCCGCGGAGCGCCGGACCAGGATCTTCGTCTCCGAGCTGATGCGCGAACCGCTGCTCGTCCCGGAGACCCTCACGGTCGACCGCCTCCTTGACCGGCTCTCCGGCAAGCGCACCATGGCCGTGGTGATCGACGAGTACGGCGGCACCGCGGGCGTGGCCACCCTGGAGGACATCGTCGAGGAGGTCGTCGGCGAGGTGCGCGACGAGCACGACCCGCACGAGCTGCCGGACCTCGCCGCGGCCGGCACGGACGAGTCCGGCCACGCCCTGTACTCCGCCGACGGCTCCGCGCGCGTGGACCACCTGCAGCGCATCGGGCTGCGCGCGCCGGAAGGGCCGTACGAGACGCTCGCCGGGCTGGTGGCGACGGTGCTCGGCCGGATACCGGCCGCCGGTGACACCCTCGAGGTCGCGGGCTGGCGGATGGAGGTCCTGGACGCCGCAGGGCGCCGGGCCGCCCGCGTCCGGCTGCGCGCGCCCCTCGACGACGAGAAGCCCGACGAGACGGAGGTGGAGCTGTGACCGCGGTCCAGCTGCTGATCGGTCTGGCGACGCTCGTCGTCAACGCCTTCTTCGTCGGCGCCGAGTTCGCACTGATCTCCGTGCGCCGCAGCCAGATCGAGCCGTACGCCGACCAGGGTGACCGGCGCGCCAAGAGCGTGCTGTGGGGCCTGGAGCACGTGTCCGCGCTGATGGCGGCGGCCCAGCTCGGCATCACGCTGTGCACGCTGGTGCTGGGTGTGGTCGCCGAGCCGGCGATCGCGCATCTGCTGGAGCCGGTGTTCCACGCGGTGGGCGTGCCCGAGGGCGCGGGACACGCGGTGTCCTTCGTGATCGCGCTGTCCCTGGCGACGTATCTGCACATGCTGCTCGGCGAGATGGTGCCGAAGAACATCGCGCTCGCGGAGCCGGTGCGCAGCGCGCTGACGCTCGGCCCGCCCCTGGTGGCGCTGTCCCGGGCGCTGCGCCCGGTGATCTTCACGGTGAACACCTTCGCCAACACGCTGCTGAAGCTGCTGCGCGTCGAGGCCCGGGAGGAGGTCGCCGCCTCCTACTCGGACGCCGAGATAGCGCAGATCGTCAAGGACTCCAGCGAGGCCGGTCTGATCGACGACCGCGCTCAGGAGCGGCTGCACGACGCGCTGGAGCTGGGCCGCCGCCCCGTGCGCGATGTGGTGCTGCCGCTGGAACGCGTGGTGTACGCCAGCGTGGGCGTCACTCCGGAGGAGCTGGAGCGGCTGTCGGCGGAGTCCGGGTTCTCCCGCTTCCCGGTGGTGGACGAGGGCCGGCGCATCGTCGGCTACCTGCATGTGAAGGACGCCCTGGACGCCGCCGGGCGGGACGCGCCGTTCCGGCTGCGGGACATGCGGTCCATCGCCCGGGTGCGCGAGCACACCCCGCTGGACGACGTCCTCACGGCGATGCGGGGCAGCCGTACGCACCTCGCGGCCGTTCTCGGTGCGGACGGGCGGCTGGCCGGTCTGGTGACGATGGAGGACGTGCTGCGGGAGCTGTTCGGTCAGAGGGCGTGAGAACCGGGTCCTGCGGGGCTGACCGACTGCTGGGTATGTGCACGGGATACTATTTCCGTCGCCATGCAGACGAATCCCACCTACAGCAGCCTGGTCGCGGTCGGCGACTCCTTCACCGAGGGCATGTCGGACCTGCTGCCCGACGGCACCTACCGGGGCTGGGCCGACCTGCTCGCCGCGCGGATGGCGGCCCGTACGCCCGGCTTCCGGTACGCCAACCTCGCGGTGCGCGGCAAGCTGATCCAGCAGATCGTCGACGAGCAGGTGGACGTGGCCGCGGCCATGCGCCCCGACGTCGTCACCCTGGTCGGCGGGCTCAACGACACACTGCGGCCCAAGTGCGACATGGGCCGGGTGCGCGGGCTCCTGGAAGAGGCCGTGGAGAAGCTGGCCCCCTCGTGCAAGCAGCTCGTGCTGATGCGCAGCCCGGGCCGGCAGGGGCCGGTCCTGGAGCGGTTCCGGCCGCGCATGGAGGAGCTGTTCGCCTGCGTCGACGAGCTGGCCGCGCGGCACGGCGCGCTCGTCGTCGACCTGTACGGCGCGCCCTCGCTCAGCGACCCCCGGCTGTGGGACGTGGACCGGCTGCACCTGACGGCGGAGGGTCACCGCCGGGTCGCGGAGGCGGTGTGGCAGGCGCTCGGCCACGAGGCCGAGGACGCCGAGTGGCGCACGCCGATGCCGGCGACGCTGCCGCCCGGCTGGGTGATGCGGCGGGTGGCGGACGCGCGGTTCGCCCGGCAGCACCTGCTGCCGTGGATCGGCCGCCGTCTGACGGGCCGCTCCTCGGGCGACGGCCTGCCGCCGAAGCGGCCCGAGCTGCTGCCGTACGAGTTTTAGGGGCCGGTGCGCACGATCGTGACCGGGCTCTCGTAGGTTCCGACGAACAGACCCGTTGCGCTGGCCTGCACGAATCGCCAGTAGAATCCGTCCACGTGACTTCCGCTCCCGCCAAGCCCCGCATCCCGAACGTCCTCGCCGGACGTTACGCCTCCGCCGAGCTCGCCACGCTCTGGTCGCCCGAGCAGAAGGTGAAGCTGGAGCGGCAGCTCTGGCTCGCCGTGCTGCGGGCCCAGAAGGACCTCGGGATCGAGGTGCCGGACGCGGCGCTGGCCGACTACGAGCGCGTCCTCGACCAGGTCGACCTGGCCTCCATCGCCGAGCGCGAGAAGGTCACCCGGCACGACGTGAAGGCCCGGATCGAGGAGTTCAACGACCTCGCCGGGCACGAGCACGTCCACAAGGGCATGACCTCCCGCGACCTCACCGAGAACGTCGAGCAGCTGCAGATCCGGCTCTCGCTGGAGCTGATGCGCGACCGCACGGTGGCGGTCCTGGCACGGCTGGGCAAGCTCGCCGGCGAGTACGGCGAGCTGGTCATGGCCGGCCGCTCGCACAACGTGGCCGCTCAGGCCACCACCCTCGGCAAGCGCTTCGCCACCGGCGCCGACGAACTGCTCGTCGCGTACGGCCGTATCGAGGAGCTGCTGGGCCGCTACCCGCTGCGCGGCGTCAAGGGCCCGGTCGGCACCGCGCAGGACATGCTGGACCTGCTGGGCGGGGACGCCTCCAAGCTCGCGGAGCTGGAGCAGCGGATCGCCGGGCACCTGGGCTTCTCGCAGGCGTTCACCTCGGTCGGCCAGGTCTACCCGCGCTCGCTGGACTACGAGGTCGTGACGACGCTGGTGCAGCTGGCGGCGGCGCCGTCGTCGCTGGCGAAGACGATCCGGCTGATGGCCGGGCACGAGCTGGTCACCGAGGGCTTCAAGCCGGGCCAGGTCGGCTCCTCGGCCATGCCGCACAAGATGAACACCCGCTCCTGCGAGCGCGTCAACGGCCTGATGGTGATCCTGCGCGGCTACGCCTCGATGACCGGTGAGCTGGCGGGCGACCAGTGGAACGAGGGCGACGTGTCCTGCTCGGTGGTGCGCCGGGTCGCGCTGCCGGACGCCTTCTTCGCGCTGGACGGTCTGCTGGAGACGTTCCTGACGGTGCTCGACGAGTTCGGCGCGTTCCCGGCGGTCGTGGCACGTGAGCTGGACCGGTACCTGCCGTTCCTCGCCACCACCAAGGTGCTGATGGGCGCGGTGCGCGCGGGCGTGGGCCGGGAGCTGGCGCACGAGGCGATCAAGGAGAACGCCGTCGCATCCGCGCTCGCGATGCGCGAGCAGGGCGCCGAGCGCAACGAGCTGCTGGACAAACTGGCCGCCGACGCGCGCATCCCGCTCGACCGGGCCGAGCTGGACGCCCTCATGGCCGACAAGCTGTCCTTCACGGGTGCCGCGGGCGACCAGGTCGCAGCCGTCGTCGCCCGGGTCGAGGAGATCGTGAAGCAGCACCCGCAGGCCGCGGGCTACACGCCCGGCGCGATCCTCTGACGCGCCGCTCACCATGGCGCGCTTCACGCCCGAGGAACTGGAGGCCGCTCGTGACCGGGTCGTGCCCGACGTGGTCGCGGACGGTCTGCGGGTGCTGTTCTGCGGGATAAATCCCGGCCTGATGACGGCCGCGACGGGCCATCACTTCGCCCGGCCCGGCAACCGCTTCTGGCCGGTGCTGCACCGGTCCGGGTTCACGCCCAGGCTGCTGAAGCCCGCGGAGCAGCGGGAGTTGCTGTCGTACGGGCTCGGTATCACCAATGTCGTGGCCCGGCCGACCGCACGGGCCGACGAGCTGAGTGCCGAGGAGTACCGGGAGGGCGGGCGGCTGCTCGCGCTGAAGGTGGGGCGGCTGCGGCCGCGCTGGCTCGCCGTGGTGGGGGTGACCGCCTACCGCGCCGCGTTCGAGGACCGGAAGGCCCGGGTGGGACCGCAGTCGCGGGCCATCGGGGACACGCGGGTGTGGGTGCTGCCCAACCCGAGCGGGCTGAACGCGCACTGGACGGCCGAGACCATGGCCGAGGAGTTCGGGCGTCTGCGGGAGGCCGCGGAGGCCTGACCGGTCACGGCGGGTCCGTCTCGGTGACCACGGCCAGCAGCCGTACGTCGTGGGAGGGGTCCTGGTCCGCGACCGCCACGGCGACCCAGCGGCCGGTGCCCTCCACCTCCCACAGGTGCGCCACAGCGGCCCACGCGCTCAGCTCGGCCCACGGCCGGGGTATCTCCTCCCGCTCGGTGCGCAGGAGGACGGTTTGCAGGTTATAGGGGTGCGTGTCGCCCCAGCGCGAGGCGAGCAGTTCGTAGACGGCGTCCCGGTCCTTCTCGAACTGGTCGACCGTCACCGCCCGGGTCGCGGGGTCGTCTTCGGCCGCGCTCTCTAACACCGCGACGTGGTAGCCGGGGCCCGAGGTGCCGACGTCCGACGGGCCGTGCTCCGCCGGAAAGGGGCGGAAGCACAGCTCGTCGACGACGGCGATGTGCTGCGCGATGTTCATGGGGTCCAGTAAACCCGCCGCCACTGACACTTGGCGGGGCATCACCCCTGTTATCGGTCAGGCGTCCCGCCGGCGCAGGCTCCACGCTCCCACCAGCAGGGCGGCGACCGTCCAGAGTGCCGTCACCGCGAGCCCCGACCACGGCCCGAGGGACGATCCGTCGTACGTCCCCCGGATGACCAACTGGCCCGCCTTGTCGGGCAGGAAGTCGGCGACCGTGCCCGTGGCGTCGCCGATCACGAACGACACGACGAGGATGAACGGGATCAGCAGGGACAGTGTGGCCGTGCCGCTGCGCAGCAGTGCGGCGAGCCCGGCGGCGAACAGAGCCATCAGCATGAGGTAGACGCCGCAGCCCACGACACCGCGCACCTGCTCACCGGTGCCGAGCCGGTCCGCCGCCGGACCCAGCCCCGCCCGCCCGACGAGCAGGGCGGCGAGGGCGGTCACCCACCCCACCAGGAGGGCCGGTACGCCGATGACGGCCGCTTTGGCCGCGAACCAGCGGCCGCGCTGGGGCACCGCGGCCAGCGAGAGCCGGAGCGCGCCCGGCCGGAACTCCGAGGACATGGCCATGGCCCCGAACGAGACGGCGGCGATCTGACCGGGCAGGACACCGGACAGGGCCATGAACAGCGGGTCGAAGTCAGGGTCCGACGTGTCGGAGACACCGGCGATCGCGGAGAACGCCGTGGTCGCGGCGAACAGGGCCAGCAGCGTTCCCGGGAGGGAGCGCAGCGTGCGGATCTTCAGCCACTCGGAGCGGAGGACGGGGGTGAATTCCATGGTCAGGCCTCCTGCGGCAGTGCGGTGAACTCGGCTTCGGCCGAGGTGAGGTCGAAGTAGGCCTGTTCCAAGGTGCCCTCCTCGGCGGCGAGTTCCAGGACCGGGACACCCGCGGCGGAGGTGATGCGGCCGATGTCGTCCACGCGCGCGTGGTCCACGGTCCAGTGCCCGTCCACGTGTTCCACGGCCTCGTGGCCGTGTCCGGAGAGGGCGCTCTTGAGCGCCACGGGGTCGGTCGTGCGGATCCGTACCCGGGGCCGCACGCGTGCGTGGATGAACTCGCGCATCGGGGTGTCGGCCAGGAGCCGGCCACGGCCGAGGACGACGAGGTGGTCGGCGAAGGACGCGGTCTCGTTCATCAGATGGCTGGAGACCAGGACCGTGCGCCCCTCCTCCGCGAGCCGGCGCAGCAGCCGCCGGATCCACACGATGCCCTCCGGGTCGAGGCCGTTGGACGGCTCGTCGAGCATGACCACCTCGGGATCGCCCAGCAGGGCGGCCGCGATGCCGAGTCGCTGGCGCATGCCCAGGGAGTACGTCCGCACCCGGCGCCGGGCCACCGAGGCGAGGCCCGTCTCCTCCAGCACCTCGTCCACCCGGCGGTCCGGGATGCGGTTGCTCACCGCCAGGACGCGGAGATGGTCGCGGGCGGTACGGGAGCCGTGCGCGGCCTGCGCGTCGAGCAGGGCGCCGACGTGGCGCAGGGGCTGACGCAGGGTCGGGTAGGCGCGGCCGCCGATCTTGGCGGAACCGGCGGTCGGCCGGTCGAGGCCGAGCACCAGCCGCATGGTGGTGGACTTTCCGGCTCCGTTGGGGCCGAGGAAGCCGGTGACGCGGCCGGGCAGAACACGGAATGTGAGCCCGTCCACGGCTCGTGCGCTGCCGTACTCCTTGGTGAGGTTCTGGACTTCGATGCTGGTCATGGCAGCAGCGTGGCGTTCCGCGGGGGGCGCCGGCCTCCCCCGGCGGTGGAGATCCTCTCCCCCGTGCGGGGGAGGCTCGTTGTCAGTGGCGGCTGGCACGATGACGCCATGGTCCGCATGCTGCGCCCGCTCACGCGGGCGGTGACGTACAAGCGGTGGCTGCACATGGTGGTGGCCATCGTGTGGCCGTCGCTGTGGATCTTCATCCAGGAGGCGTGGTGGACCCAGGTCACGGCCGCCGTGCTGCTCGGACTCGCGGGCCTCGTGCCCATCACGCGGGTGGTGGAGGGGTTCCAGGCCAGGCTGCTGCTGCTCGACCACCGGCAGGAGGGTGAGAGCGCGGAGATCGTGACCACCCCGTCGGTCACGTGGGGGGACCGCGGGCGGACGGTGGTGTGGCTGGAGACGCGGCTCGTGTTCGGCTGGACCGTGGCCCACCTCTCCCTCCAGTTGCCCCTTCTTGCGATCGACTTGCTGACGACCGGGCTCGGTCTCGGGCCCTGGGCTGACGGATTCGTGACCGTCGAGGAGAACCGCTGGTGGCACGCCGTGGTCGCTCCCGTGCCGTTGATTCTGTGCGCCGTCGTCGTGGTGTGGTCGGGCCGCCTCATCACCGCGCTGGCCAAGCGGCTCCTCGGGCCGTCGCCCGCCGAGCGGATGGCCGCGCTGGAGGAGCGCACCGAACAGCTGCTGGAACGCACGCGTATCGCCCGCGAGTTGCACGACTCCATCGGGCACGCGCTCACGGTCGCCGTGGTGCAGGCGGGCGCCGCACGGGCGGCCGGTGACCCGGAGTTCACGGACCGGGCGCTGGTCGCCATCGAGGAGACCGGCCGGGCCGCGCTGGAGGACCTGGAGCGGGTGCTCGGCGTCCTGCGCGAGTCGCAGAAGCCGGTGAGCGGCAGACCGACCCTGGCGGACGCGGACCGGCTGCTGGAGTCGGCGCGGGCCTCCGGTGCGAAGGTCGAGGCCGAGGTGAGCGGGCCCGTTGAAACCGTGCCGGGGCCGGTGTCCCGGGAGGGCTACCGGATCCTCCAGGAGGCGCTGACCAATGTGCTGCGGCACGCGGGGGCGGTCCCGGCGCACGTACGCGTCCAGGTCACCGGCGACACCCTCGTCCTCGCGATACGCAACCCGCTGACCGCGGCGATATCCGGCCCCGGACGCGGCAGCGGCCTGCGTGGCATACGCGAGCGCGCGGCCCTGCTCGGCGGGCGGGCCTCGACCGGCCCGGACGAGGGGGAGTGGCAGGTTCACGTCGAGCTTCCGCTGAGTTGATCTACGCTGGCCGGATGCCGGTCACTGTTCTCCTCGTCGACGACGAACCCCTGGTACGCGCGGGTCTGCGGGCCGTGCTGGAGGCACAGCCCGACATCGAGGTGGTCGGGGAGGCCGCGGACGGGGCGGCCGTGATCCCGCTGGTGCGGCAGCTGAGGCCGGACGTGGTCGCCATGGACGTACGGATGCCGCTGCTGGACGGTATCGAGGCCACCCGGGCGTTGCTGCGGACGGTCGACGATCCGCCGCGGATCCTCGTGGTGACGACGTTCGAGAACGACGAGTACGTGTACGAGGCGCTGCGGGCGGGGGCGGACGGGTTTCTGCTGAAGCGGGCCCGGCCGGCCGAGATCGTGCACGCGGTGCGGCTGATCGCCGAGGGTGATTCGTTGCTGTTCCCGGCCTCGGTGCGGCAGCTCGCCGCCGAGTACGGGGACGAGGGCGGGAACCGGGCCGCGCGGGCGGCGATGGAGCGGGCGCAGCTGACCGAGCGGGAGGCCGAGGTGCTGCGGCTCATGGCGCGGGGGCTGTCGAACGCGGAGATCGCCGCCCGGCTCGTCGTCGGGACGGAGACGGTCAAGTCGCATGTGAGCGCCGTGCTGGCGAAGCTGGGAGCGCGGGATCGCACCCAGGCGGTGATCGCGGCGTACGAGTCCGGGTTCGTGGCGCCGGGGTGACCGGCGGGCCCGGGCGCCTGCCCCTCGCCGCGGCCCGGCGCGCCGAGTACGATCCGGCCAACACGCGCACGAGCTGGGAGGACGGACGGTGGGGCGGCTGACCGGCGGGGATCCCTCGCTGCTGCGAAGGATCAACTCCGCGGTGGTGCTGCACGCGCTGCGTGCCACGGACTGCGCGACGCTGACCGAGATCACCCGGGTGACGGGACTGTCCCGCCCGACCGTCGAGGGTGTGGTCGAGGGACTCGTCAAGGCCGGTCTCGTCGTCGAGAAGGCGGCCGAGGAGGGGTCCGCGCGACGGCAGGGGCGGCCGGCGCGGAGGTTCCGGTTCCGTGCGGAGGCCGGGCATCTGCTGGGGCTGGAGATCGGGGCGCACCGGGTGGCCGCGCTCCTGGCCGACCTGGACGGGCGGGTGATCGGCTCGCAGGCCAGGGAGGTGGCCGAGACGGCAGGGGCCGACGAGCGCCTGGAACGGTTGCGCGGGGTCGTCGCCGAGCTGCTGCGCCGGGCCGGTGTCGCCCGCGGCTCGCTGCGGGCGGTGGGTGTGGCGACACCGGGGATCGTCGAGGCGGACGGCACGGTACGGCTCGGCACCGCGCTGCCGGGGTGGACGGGGCTGCGGCTGGGCGAGCGGCTGAGCCGGTCCTTCAGGTGCCCGGTCCTGGTCGAGAACGACGCGAACGCGGCGGCCGTCGCCGAGCACTGGAAGGGCGCGGCCTCCGAGTCGGACGACGTGGTGTTCGTGCTGGCGGGGCTCAGTCCCGGCGCCGGTGCGCTGATCGGAGGCCGGCTGCACCGGGGCTACGGCGGGGCGGCAGGCGAGATCGGCGCGCTGCACCTGCTGGGCCGGGAGGCGACGCCCGAGACGCTCCTCTCCACCACGGACGAGCCCCTCCACCCGCTGGACGAGCAGGCGGTCGCCGAGGTCTTCGCGCAGGCCCGGGAGGGCGACCAGCGGGCTCGCGCCGCCGTGGACCGCTTCCTCCAGCGCCTGGTCCACGACGTGGCGGCCCTGGTCCTCGCCCTCGACCCGGAGCTGGTCGTGATCGGCGGCTGGGCGGCGGGCCTGGACGGCGTCCTGGACCCCCTCCGCCACGAACTCGCCCGCTACTGCCTGCGCCCCCCGCAGGTCGCCCTCTCCCGCCTGGGCGACGCGGCGGTGACGACCGGCGCCCTGCGCCTCGCCCTGGACCACGTGGAGGAACAACTCTTCACGGTGGAACGCCCCTGACGGCAACGCCCTCCTCGGGGGCGCGGGGAACTGCGCGACAAGCCACAACGCACCCGCAGCCCGCCACTCACCGCACCCCCCGAAACGCGACGGTCAGGACGCCCGCTGCTCAGGCCCGGTGTGAATCTCCACCCCACCCGAGTCACCGAAGGTCAACCGGCACGTGTCAGCGCGATACGTCGCAACCGAGAGCGCGGCGGTCCGCCCCGCGGACACGAACCGAGCCGTGACGACAAGAACCGGTGCGCCGGGCAGCCGATCCAGCTCCTTCGCGTCATCCGCCCCGGCGGAGCCGAGCTCCACCGCGTTCTCCTGCCGCTCCAGCTCCACACGCCGCAACTCCCGCAGCACCGCACGCGCCCGTGCCGCTCCTGAGGGCGCGTCGATCGCGGAGAGTTCGGGCACCGAGGTCTGCGGGATGTACAGCAGTTCGGCGGCCACCGGCCGGCCCTGCGAGACGCGGGAGCGACGCACGATGTGCACGGACTCGTCGGGGCCGGTCTCCAGCGCGTCGGCGACGGCCGCGGGCGGTACGGCCGCCGTGCAGTCGACCGGCTGCCAGGCATCCTCGGGTCCACCCGTCCAGGTGTGCGGTCCGGCGCCGAGGGAGACGCCCATGCGGGGCGGCGCGACGGTCGTGCCGACACCGCGGCGGCGCTGCAGCCTGCCTTCCAGTTCCAACTGCTCCAGAGCCTGGCGGAGCGTGGCGCGGGCGACGCCGAAGCGGGCCGCGAGATCACGCTCGTTGGGCAGGATCTCCCCCACCGAGAACTCCGAGTCGAGCGCTTCGCTGAGCACGGTCTTGAGGTGCCAATACTTAGGTTCCGGCACCGATTCCAGCTGCGTGGTCCCCACCCTGTCCTCCGCGATCGCCGTGGTCGGCAGCGTTTTAGCGCCCTTGTTTTTTAAAGGTTCTTTCACTTCTCTGCGACCATAGGGCGGCCCTGATCCTTGGTCAAGACCAATGCCCGGGAACGTTCACGGGCCGTTCATCCGGGGCGTACGGACGGTGGCGTACGGGCTGTGGCGGCTCCGTCTACCGGGCGGCCAGCGACCCCAGCTTGTCGGGGTTGCGGACGACGTAGACGGCCTGGACGCGGCCGTCGGAGATGTCGAGCTGGAAGACGGCGTCGGGCTTGCCGCCGGACAGGACCAGCACGGCCGGGCCGCCGTTGAGCTCCAGGAAACGCACGGAGTAGTCCGGGACGCCCTTCCGCGCGGCACCGACGAGGAAACGGCCCACCTTGTCCGCGGTCCGCAGCACCCGCAGCGGCGCCCGCGACTTGCCGCCGCTGTCCCCGACAAGACGGACGTCGGGGGCGAGCAGCGCCATCAGCCCTTCGAGGTCGCCGTCCGCCGCGGCGGCGAGGAACCGTTCGGTGAGGTCACGGCGCTGGGCGGGATCGACCTCGTAGCGAGGCCGCCGCTCCTCGACGTGTTTGCGGGCCCGCCCGGCCAGCTGGCGCACCGCCGGCTCACCGCGGTCGAGCATGGCGGCGATGTCGGCGTACGGGAAGCCGAAGGCCTCGCGGAGCACGAACACGGCCCGCTCCAGGGGCGACAGCGACTCCAGCACGACGAGGACGGCGAGCGAGACGGAGTCGGCGAGCACGGCCCGTTCGGCGGTGTCCGGCACGGTGTCGCCGAAGTCCGTGACGTAGGGCTCGGGCAGCCAGGGCCCCACGTACGTCTCCCCGCGTGCCTTGATCTGGCGCAGCCGGTCGATGGCGAGCCGGGTGGTGATCCGGACGAGGTACCCGCGCGGTTCGCGCACCTCGCCGCGATCCCCGCCCGACCAGCGCAACCAGGCCTCCTGGACCACGTCCTCCGCGTCGGCCACCCGGCCGAGCATGCGGTAGGCGACGCCCATCAGAACGGGGCGGTGCGCTTCGAAGACGTCGGTCGCGGTCTCGGTGGTCACGTACTCCATCCCAGCCCACGGGTGCGGCGCTGTCCAGGCGGTATCGTCCGGTGCCGGACAGAATGGCCGGCAGGACGCCGGCGATCGGCGGCACGGCACCGGAGGTGGCGATGCGGTACGCGGTTCTGGGCACGGGCGTGGTCGGGCGCACGCTCGGCGGCAAGCTGGTGGAGCTGGGGCACGAGGTGCGGCTCGGCTCGCGGACGAGGGACAACCCGGCCGCCGCGGAGTGGGCCGCCGCCGCGGGCACCGGGGCGAGCGCGGGGACGTTCGCGGAGGCGGCGGCGTTCGGCGAGGTCGTGGTGAACGCGGTCGGCGGGCGGGTGGCGCTCGCCGCGCTGGAGGCGGTGAGGCCGGAGGACCTCGACGGGAAGGTCCTGGTGGACGTCTCCAACCCGCTGGCGTTCGAGGAGGGCGAGCTGCGGCTGTCCCCCGTGGAGTCGGACAGCGTGGGCGAGCAGATCCAGCGCGCTTTCCCGAACGCGCGCGTGGTGAAGACGCTGAATACCGTCAAGTGTCAGGTGATGGTCGACCCCGCGCGGGTGCCGGGCGAGCACAACGTGTTCGTCTGCGGGGACGACGCGCGCGCCAAGGAACAGGTGACGGCCCTGCTCGGGGAGTTCGGCTGGCCGGCCGCACGAGTGCTCGACCTCGGGGGCATCCGGGCGGCCCGCCATGTGGAGATGTGGCTCCCGCTCTGGATGGGCCTGATGCAGAAGTTCGGGCACGCGGACTTCAATCTGGAGCTGCGCCGGGCCCCTTGAGCCGGGCGAGCGACGGGAAGGTGGGCGCGACTCGGGGCTACCCGTCGGTAGCAATTGCTGACAAGCTGTCTACAGCGTCCGTCAGCGAGTTCAGCCGAGGAGCACCCCCATGCCCGCCACCGTCTCCTTCAAGGTCGCCTCCGCGCGAGGCGAGCAGAACGTGACCCTTTCCTACACGCGCGAGGGCAGCGGCGAACCGCTGCTCCTGCTGCACGGCATCGGCCACCACCGGCAGGTGTGGGACCCGGTGCTCCCGGCACTGACGGCCGAGCGGGACGTGATCGCCGTGGACCTGCCCGGATGCGGCGAGTCGCCGGCGCTCCCGGACGGCATGGCGCACGACCTGCCGACGATGAACACCGTCCTCGCGGCACTGTGCGAGGCACTGGCGATCGAACGGCCGCACGTGGCCGGCAACTCGCTGGGCGGTCTGCTGGCCCTGGAGCTCGCCCGTGCCCAGCTCGTCCGCTCCGTCACCGCCCTGTCGCCCGCCGGGTTCTGGAACGAGGCCGAGCGCCGCTACGCCTTCGCGGTGCTGGCGACGATGCGGCAGATCGCCCAGCGCATGCCGCTGCCCGTGGTGGAACGGCTGGCCCGCCCGGCGATCGGCCGCACCCTGCTGACGAGCACCATCTACGCCCGCCCGGGCCGCCGTTCGCCCGAGGCCGTGATCGCCGAGACGCTCGCGCTGGCCCGGGCCCAGGGATTCTCCGAGACCCTCCGCTCGGGCCGGACCGTGCGGTTCACCGAGGACATCGTGGGCACGCCGGTCACCGTGGCGTGGGGCAACCGGGACCGGCTGCTCATCCCCCGCCAGGGCGTGCGGGCCAAGGGCGTCATTCCTCGTGCCCGGCTGGTGCGTCTGCCCGGCTGCGGCCACGTCCCGATGAACGACGACCCGGCCCTGGTCGCCCGGGTCGTCCTCGACGGCAGCCGCTGACGCGCCCGGTCGCGGCCCTCGAACCTCCTCGGGAAACCCCGCCCCTCGGGCAGACTGACCGCATGAACCGCAACGGCCCCGCGTCCGCCGCCTGGGAACTGCTGCTCCCCGCCGCTTCGGCTCCGGCCCGCACCCGTGGCCGGGCGCTCCAGGCGGCACTGCGCGAGGCGGTGCGTTCGGGCAGGCTGGCGCCGGGCACGCGGTTGCCGTCGAGCCGGGATCTCGCGGCGGACCTGGGGGTGTCGCGCGGGCTCGTCACGGAGGCGTACGAGCAGCTGACGGCGGAAGGGTATCTGCGCAGCGGCCAGGGCGCCGGGACATGGGTGGGCGCGGCGGTACGGTCCGTCCGGCCACGGGCACGGGACCTCGCTCCCCGCCTGCCCGGTGCGCGGGCGGACTTCGTGCCCGGGACGCCGGATCTGTCGCTGTTCCCGCGCTCGGCGTGGGCGGCGGCGCAGCGCGGTGTGCTGGCGGAGCTGCCGCACCAGGAGCTGGGCTACCCCGATCCGCGCGGGCTGCCCCGGCTGCGCACCGCGCTGGCCGAACTGCTCACCCGGCGGCGGGGCGTGGTGGCCGACCCGGAGCGGATCGTCATCGTCTCGGGAGTGGCGCAGGCGACGACGCTGCTCGGTTTCGCGCTGCACGCGCGCGGTGTGCGCACGGTCGGTGTGGAGGACCCGGGCAGTCCCCAGCACGACGCGCTGTACGCCTCGGCCGGCGTCACCGCCGTACCGGTGCCCGTGGACGGTGAGGGCATCGCCCTGGAGCCGCTGCGGGCGTCGGGCGTCCGGGCCGTGGTGGCGACACCGGTCCATCAGTTCCCCACCGGGATCGCCTACTCGGCGCGGCGGCGCGCGGACCTGCTCGACTGGGCACGGGACGTGGACGGCATCGTCCTGGAGGACGACTACGACGGCGACTTCCGCTACGACCGCGCCCCGGTCGGCGCGCTCCAGGGCCTGGACCCGGATCACGTCGCCTACACCGGCTCGGTCAGCAAGTCCCTCGCACCGGGACTGCGGCTGGGCTGGCTGCTGGTGCCCGGGTCCTGGGCGGAGGAGATCGTCGAGCGCAAGCGCACCATGGACCTCGGACACCCGGCCCTCGACCAGGCCCTGTTCGCTCGCTTCCTGGAACGCGGCGACTACGACCGCCAGCTGCGCCGCTGCCAGCGCGCCTACCGCGAACGCCGGGATGCCCTCGCCGCCGCCCTCGACGAGCACTTCCCCGGCTCCGAGGTCTCCGGGATCGCCGCGGGCCTGCACGTGATCGCCACCCTCCCCGAGCGGTACGGCCCCGAGGAGCGTTTCCTGGAGCACGTGACAGCGGCCGGAGTGGCGGTACGCCCCCTGTCGGCGTACGCCCACACGCGGGCCGGGGCCGCCGGCACGAAGAAGACGCGGCTGGTGCTGGGCTACGCCCATGTGCCGCCCGCCCGGATCCACGAGGGCATACGCCTGATGGCGGAGGCCGCCACGGGGTGACTCCGCCGAGCTCGCGCGCGTCGCCGGTTCCCCTCCCCCGCGGTCAGTTGTTCACTTGGGGTTCGCGTGTGCGCTGCGGCGTGCCAGTAGTTGTGGCTGTGCACACCTGGCCGGATCCCGTCCCTCGGAGGCGTATCCATGTCACACCGTCCTTTCCCCGGGCGCCGTAGCGTCCTGCGTGGCTCGCTCGTCGCGTCGGCGGCCCTGTCCCTGCCCACCGCACTCGGCGCGGCGCCGGCCTTCGCCCGGTCGGGGCGCCCGAGTGCGGGATGGGGTGTCCAGGCGGGCGACGTGACCTCCGACTCCGGTCTGGTGTGGGTGCGGTCCGACCGGCCGGCCCGGATGGTCGTGGAGACATCGGCGACCGAGTCGTTCCGCAACCCGCGCAGATGGCACGGCCCGCTGCTGGGCCCGGGCACGGACTTCACCGGTACGACGCGGCTGCGCGGCCTGCCCTCCGGCGAGCAGATCCACTACCGGGTGCTGCTCGCCGACCCGGACGACCCGCGCCGCACCGGCGAGCCGGTCACCGGCAGCTTCCGCACCGCGTCCGTCAAGCGCCGCGACGGCGTGCGGTTCGTCTGGTCCGGCGATCTGGCCGGGCAGGGCTGGGGCATCAACCCGGAGTTCGGCGGCTACCGGATCTACGACGCGATGGCCGCACTCGACCCGGACTTCTTCCTGTGCAGCGGCGACAACATCTACGCCGACGGCCCCATCACCGAGACGGTCGCCCTGCCCGACGGGCGCACCTGGCGGAACATCACCACCGAGGAGAAGTCGAAGGTCGCCGAGACCCTGACGGAGTTCCGCGGCAACTTCCGCTACAACCTGCTGGACGAGAACCTGCGCGCCTTCAACGCCCGGATCCCGTCGATCATCCAGTGGGACGACCACGAGGTCACCAACAACTGGTACCCGGGCGAGATCCTCACCGACGCCCGGTACACCGAGAAGCGCGTCGACGTGCTCGCCGCCCGGGCCCGCCAGGCGTTCTCGGAGTACTTCCCGATCTCCACGCTGCGCCGCCCCGACGGCCGTGTCTACCGGGTCCAGCACCACGGTCCGCTGCTGGACGTCTTCGTCCTGGACATGCGTACCTACCGCAACGCCAACTCGCCGGACGACCAGCCCACCGACCCGCAGGGCATCCTCGGGCGCGAGCAGCTGGAGTGGCTCAAGCGCGAGCTGGCCCGCTCCCGGGCGGTGTGGAAGGTGATCGCCTCCGACATGCCGCTCGGACTGGTCGTCCCGGACGCGCCGAACATCGAGGCCGTCGCGCAGGGCGACCCCGGCAAGCCGCTGGGACGTGAGCTCCAGATCGCCGAGCTGCTGCGGTTCGTCAAGCACCGGCGGATCACGGGCACGGTGTGGCTGACGGCCGATGTGCACCACACCTCGGCGCAGCACTACCAGCCGTCACGGGCGGCCTTCACCGACTTCGAGCCCTTCTGGGAGTTCGTCTCGGGCCCGCTGAACGCCGGTGCCTTCCCGGCGAACGCCCTCGACGGCACGTTCGGCCCGGACCGGGTGTTCGTGAAGGCCCCGACCACCGCGAACGTCTCGCCCGCCGGTGGCTACCAGTTCTTCGGCGAGGTGGCCATCGACGGCGGCAGCGGCGAACTGACGGTCCGTCTGCGGGAACAGGACGGCACCGTGCTGTTCACCAAGGTGCTCCAGCCGGGCCTGGTCGGCCAGTGAGACCCGAAGTAAGGTACGCGGCACAACGTTTGAAGGCTCGATAAAGAGGGGAAGCCAACTCTTTTACCCGCCAGTCACAGGGCGTTTGTGATCACGCAACACCGTTCGGTCACAGTGGGCGCATGACGCGAGAAGTGACTGATGTGACGGACCTGAACCACTGCCTCCCCGCCGGCCCGTGGAAGCGGATCACGGGCGCGGTCCAGGCATGGCGAACACGACGCCACGAACACGCGCCGCCGGCGGGTGATACCGGGTCCCCGGCACCGGAGCAGGTGCCGGGGGCGAGCACGCTGTGGCGGATGCGGACGACGGTGAAGGACGAGCCGGGGTCCCTGGCGACCCTGTGCACGGCCCTCGCCGAGCAGCGGGTCGACATCCTCAGCCTCCAGGCCCATCCGCTGGCCGCGGGCACGGTGGACGAGTTCCTGCTGCGGGCCCCGGGTGAACTCCCGGCGTCCGGGATCGCCACGGCGGTCCGGGCGGCCGGCGGCACCGACACCTGGATCGAGCGGGCCGACGCCCACGACCTGGTGGACGCGCCGACCCGGGTCCTGGGACTCGCCGCCCGCACCGCCCTGGACGCCGCTGAACTCCCCCTGGCGCTCCGACAGTTGCTGGGCCGGTGCACGATCCGTTCGCTGCCCGCGCCGGCCGGCGGCGACCGGGCGGCCGACGGTGTGCCGGTGGAGGGGGCCCTCGACGACACGGTGATGCGACTGCGCGCCCCGGAAGGCGGAGTGATCACCGTGGAGCGGCCGTACCTGCCGTTCACGCCGACCGAGTTCGCCCGGGCCAGGGCCCTGGTGGAACTGGACGCCCGGCTCGGGCCGCGCGTGCCGCGCGGCCGGGACGTGCTCACGCTCGCCGAGGGGCGTGATCTCGCCGTGCGGCGGGCCGACGCGCGTGATCTGGAGGCCGCGCGGGCGATGCACGAGCGGTGCTCGGACCGCACGCTGAAGCTTCGCTACCACGGGCCGGTCGGTGACGCCGACCGGTATCTCAACCACTTGCTCAGTCCGCGGTACGGCCGCACGCTCGCCGTGCAGACGGCTTCCGGGCGGCTCGTCGGTCTCGGTCATCTGCTGTGGGACGGGGACGAGACGGAGGTCGCGCTGATCGTCGAGGACGCCTGGCAGCGGCGGGGTGTCGGGGCGGAGTTGCTCCACAGGCTCGTGGGGATGGCCGGCGAGGCGGGGTGCTCGAGTGTGTACGCCGTGACGCAGTCGTCCAACACGGGGATGGTCGCGGCGATGCGGGGGCTGGGTCTCCCCCTCGACTATCAGGTCGAGGAGGGGACGCTGGTGATCACTGCGCGGCTGGACAAGTCCGCCCCGGAGCGGCTGCCGAGTGAGTTGGGGAACGCCTCAGCGCCGTAGGGGTAATGGTCAGCGTGCGGGTGCGGGTTCGTTGTGGTCGGTCGCGCAGTTCCCCGCGCCCCTGAAGGGGCGTCGTCCCAAGGCTGCGTTCAGGTCCGACCACAGGTCCTCCACGTCCTCCAAGCCCACCGACATGCGCAGCAATCGGTCGCTCACCCCGGCCTCCCTGCGGTCGTCCGCGTCCACGATGCGGTGGCTGATGGACGCCGGGTGCTGGATGAGGGTGTCGACGCTGCCGAGGCTGACGGCCGGGGTGATCAGGCGGACCGCGGCGATGACCTCGTGCGGGTCGCCCTGCACCTCGAAGGAGACCATCGCGCCGCCGATGCGCGGGTAGTGCACGCGGGCGACCCGCGGGTCGGCGGTGAGGCGGCGGGCGAGTTCGGCGGCCGTGGCGGAGGCGGCCCGTACCCGGACGGGGAGGGTGGACAGGCCACGCAGCAGGAGGTAGCCGGCCAGCGGGTGCAGCACGCCGCCCGTGGCGAACCGCACCTGCCGCAGCCGTCCCGCGAACTCCTCGTCGCAGGCGACGACGCCCGCGAGTACGTCCCCGTGCCCGCCGAGGTACTTGGTGGCGCTGTGCAGCACGAGCCGGGCGCCCTGTTCGGCGGGGCGCTGGAGGACGGGTGTCGCGAAGGTGTTGTCCACGAGGAGGGGCACGGAACCGCAGGCGTGCGCCACTGCCCGCAGGTCGACCTCGGCGAGGGTCGGGTTGGCCGGGGACTCCACCATCACCAGGCCGGTGTCCGGGCGCAGCGCGTCGGTGATCCCGGCCGGGTCGGTCCAGGTCACCTCCGAGCCCAGCAGCCCGGCGGTGAGCAGGTGGTCGCTGCACCCGTAGAGGGGCCGTACGGCCACGATGTGGCGCAGGCCCATCGAGGCCCGTACGAGCAGCACCGCGCTCAGCGCCGCCATGCCGCTGGCGAACGCGACCGCCGCCTCGGTGCCCTCCAGGCGGGCCAGCGCGGTCTCGAAGCGGGCGACGGTCGGATTGCCGAGACGCCCGTACACGGGCGGCCCGTCCGGTTCCGCGCCGGTGGTGGCGAACGCGTCGATACGGGCGGCCTCGCCGCGGCTGTCGTACGACGGGTAGGTGGTGGACAGGTCGATCGGCGGGGCGTGCAGTCCCTGCCGGGCGAGGTCGTCCCGGCCGGCGTGCACGGCCTCGGTGGCGAGTGCTCGCGGTGCGGTGCGTATGTCGTCGTGGGCGCCCAGTCTCGCTGTGTCCATGACGGAAGGGTGAACACCGAACGGGTCCAGGGGTCGGAACACCGTGTTATGTTCGGCCCATGAGCGAATCCGTCGTACTGGACCCGGTGGATCTCCACCTGCTGCGGTTGTTGCAGAACGACGCCCGGACGACGTACCGGGACCTCGCCGCGCAGGTCGGGGTGGCGCCGTCGACCTGTCTGGACCGGGTGGCCCGGCTGCGCCGCTCGGGTGTGATCCTCGGGCACCGTCTGGAGCTGGATCCGGCCAAGCTGGGGCGCGGGCTGGAGGCGCTGCTGTCGGTGCAGGTCAGGCCGCACCGGCGGGAACTGGTCGGGCCGTTCGTGGAACGGATCCGGGCCCTGCCGGAGTCACGGACCGTGTTCCATCTGACCGGGCCGGACGACTATCTCGTGCATGTCGCGGTCGCCGACATGGCCGACCTCCAGCGGCTCGTGCTGGACGAGTTCACCGCGCACCGGGAGGTCGCCCGGGTGGAGACCCGGCTGATCTTCCAGCAGTGGGAGTGCGGTCCGCTGCTGCCGCCTACGCCCTCGGCTCAATCCGGATGACGTGCGCTGTCCCGCGTACCAGGATGGTCGGCATGTCTGAGATCAAGAGCCCGCTGCCCCGAGAGGTCGCCGACACCTACGTCGACGAGCTCGTCGCCCTCGACCCGATCACCGGCACGTTCCTGGGCGTGCGGGAGAGTTCGAGCAGGCTGCCCGACACCTCACCCGCGGGCCAGGAGGCGCTCGCGGAGCTGGCGCGCCGCACGCTGGCGCGGCTGGACGAGGCGGAGCGGCGGCCCGGCGCGGACAGTGACGTCGAGCGCCGTTGCGCACGGCTGCTGCGCGAGCGGCTCACCGCCGAACTCGCCGTGCACGAGGCCGACGAGAGCCTGCGTTCCGTGAGCAACCTGAGCTCGATCGCGCATGCGGTGCGGCAGGTGTTCACCGTGACGCCCGCGCAGACGGAGGACGACTGGGCCGCGATCACCGAACGGCTGCGCGCGGTCCCCACCGCGCTGGAGGGCTACCGGGAGTCCCTGGCCCTCGGCCTGGAGCGGAAGCTGTACGGCGGACCGCGCGCCACGGCCACGTTCGTACGGCAGCTCGGTGAGTGGGCGGACACCGACGGGCAGGGTCTCGGCTGGTTCGAGACCTTCGCGGCCGCCGGCCCCGACGCCCTGCGGTCCGAACTGGACACGGCGGCCCGTGCGGCCACCGAGGCCGTCGCACGGCTGCGCGACTGGATGCGGGACGTGTACGCGCCGGCGGTCGAGCACGCCCCTGACGTGGTGGGCCGGGAGCGGTACGCGCGCTGGGTGCGCTACTTCAACGGCACGGACCTCGATCTGGACGAGGCGTACGCGTACGGCTGGTCCGAGTACCACCGGCTGCTCGGCGAGATGAAGGCGGAGGCCGAGAAGATCCTGCCGGGCGCCGCCACGCCGTGGGTGGCGCTGGCGCACCTGGACGAGCACGGCACGCACATCGAGGGCGTCGACGAGGTGCGGCAGTGGCTGCAGTCCCTGATGGACGAGGCGATCGACGCGCTCGACGGCACCCACTTCGACCTGGCCGAGCGCGTCCGCCGGGTGGAGTCGCGCATCGCCCCGCCGGGCAGCGCCGCCGCCCCGTACTACACCGAGCCGTCGGACGACTTCTCGCGCCCGGGCTGCACCTGGCTGCCGACCATGGGCAAGACGCGTTTCCCGGTCTACGACCTGGTGTCGACCTGGTACCACGAGGGTGTGCCCGGCCACCACCTCCAGCTGGCCCAGTGGAAGCACGTGGCGCAGGACCTCTCCCGCTACCAGGCCGGAGTCGGCATGGTGAGCGCCAACGCCGAGGGCTGGGCCCTGTACGCGGAGCGGCTGATGGACGAACTGGGCTTCCTGACGGACGCGGAGCGCCGGCTGGGCTACCTGGACGCGCAGATGATGCGTGCGGTGCGGGTGATCATCGACATCGGCATGCACCTGGAGCTGACGATCCCCGACGACTCGCCCTTCCACCCCGGCGAGCGCTGGACGCCCGAGCTGGCGCAGGAGTTCTTCGGCTCGCACAGCAGCCGTCCCGCGGACTTCGTGGAGAGCGAGCTGACCCGCTATCTGTCCATGCCGGGGCAGGCCATCGGCTACAAGCTCGGAGAGCGGGCCTGGCTGCTGGGCCGTGAGAAGGCCCGGGCCCGCCACGGTGACGCCTTCGACCCGAAGGCGTGGCACATGGCGGCCCTGTCGCAGGGCTCGCTGGGCCTGGACGACCTGGTGGACGAACTCTCGCAGTTGTAGGCGGCTACCGGCGGAAGCCCCCCTCGGAGTCGATGACCTGACCGGTGACCCACTCCGCCTCGTCCGTGGCGAGCCACGCGATGAGGCGGGCCGGGTCGTCGGGCATTCCCCACCGTCCGGAGGGGAAGCGGGCGGCGACGGCGTCGTAGTCCTCGCCGGTCATGTAGTCCGTGTCGACAGGCCCGGGGTTGACGGTGTTCACGGTGACCGCGTGCTCGGTGAGCGTGGTCGCCAGGGAGCGGGTGACGGAGGCGAGGGCGCCCTTCTGCAGGGCGTAGGCGAGTTCCCCGGGCATGCCGCCCGCGATGTCCTGGCCGGAGGTCATCATCATCACGCGCCCGCCGGGGCAGCGCGGGGGCAGTGCCGACCGCAGGCGTGTGTAGGCCTGGACCAGCAGGATCACGGAGCGGGTGTCGACCGCCCAGTGCGTGTCGAGCATGGCGGTGTCGATCTCGTCCAGGCCCCCGTCGAACCCGCTGTGCGCGTGATTGGCGACGAGGATGTCGAGCCGTCCGCCGAGCGCGTCGGCGGCCCGCGTGACGAGTTCGCCGGGCACATCCGGATCGGCCAGATCCCCGGGCCCCGCGACGACGGTGGCCTCAGGATCGCCGAGCGCGCCCCGCACAGACTCGACGACGTCCTCGGGCCGGTCGGCGCCCCACGGCTTTCGCGCGTCGTGCGGGACATGGTGGTGCAGATACACACTCGCCCCGTAGGCGGCGAGCCGCCGGGCGACGGCGTGCCCGATACCGCTACGCCGGCTGGCACCGGTGACCAGGGCGGTGCGGCCGCGCAACGGCAGGGGGTCGCGGCGCAGTTGTGCGGGGGTGGGGTGGGAAAGACGTGGCACGGGTTCGTCCTTGCCGTCGTGCGGGGGTGGGTGGTGTGTGGCTGGTCGCGCAGTTTGCCCGCGCCCCTGAGGCCCGGTGGCTACCGCGGTGACACGAGGCGGAGTTGGACCAGGCCGAGCCAGGTCTCGGGCCCTGGCTGGACCCTTGCCGCGCGCACCGCGTATCTGCCCGGCTCCAGGTGGACCCGCACATGGTCGGAACCCGAAGGCTCGGCGCCGGGCCACGCCGCGTCGAACAGCAGGACCGTGCCCGGCACCTCCCAGTGCACCTCCGGCTCCCACTCGGCGGCGGCGATGGCCGGTGGGACGCTCGCCAGCAGTTCGTCCTCGGAGTCGGCCGCGCACCACCGGACGAAGACACCCTGGCCGGGCAGGTAAGCCGTGGACGCCGGCTCGTCGCCCAGCACCAGCGCCGTGCAGTCGCCGACCGGCAGCAGTCCGACGTGTCCGTCCACCTCGCAGGCCCGGTCGTAGTCCGACGCCGTCTCCTCGCCGTCGGCGCCCGCCCAGAACGGCAGGACCGTCTCGGGAACCGCTATCAGCGGCCCGCCGCCCGACTCGACCCACTCCACAGCGCCCGGCTCCGCGTATCGCACCATGGGGCAAGAACCTACAATGCCAACTCGTCACATCAGGTGGCGGGTTAGGACCTTCCGACAACCCTCACGCGCCGCGCTGCCGCAGCACCGATCCCGACCTGCCCTTGACGA
This sequence comes from Streptomyces sp. NPDC006372, assembly GCF_040612515.1. Lineage (NCBI taxonomy): Bacteria > Bacillati > Actinomycetota > Actinomycetes > Kitasatosporales > Streptomycetaceae > Streptomyces > Streptomyces sp. NPDC006372. The sequence continues at coordinate 25,989 of NZ_JBEXQJ010000026.1, forward strand.
CCTCGAGTTGCGCGTGGATCCGCCGCCGCAGGTCGGCCACATGGCTGACGATGCCGACGCTGCGGTCGCGTTCGCGCAGGGAGTCCAGGACGTCGAGGACCTCGTCGAGCGTCTGGTCGTCGAGGCTGCCGAAGCCCTCGTCGATGAAGAGGGTGTCCAGCCGCACCCCGCCCGCCTCGTCCGTGACGACGTCCGCGAGGCCGAGGGCGAGGGCGAGGGAGGCGAAGAACGTCTCGCCGCCCGAGAGCGTCGCCGTGTCCCGCTCGCGGCCCGTCCAGGCGTCGACGACGTGCAGCCCGAGTCCGCTGCGGCCGCGTCCCGTGCGGTCGTCGGAGTGGACGAGGGTGTAGCGGCCGGAGGACATGCGCCGCAGCCGTACGGTCGCCGCGGCGGCGACCTGTTCCAGCCGGGCCGCGAGCACGTACGACTCCAGACGCATCCGGCGTTCGTTGTCGGCCGAGGTGCCGGCGGTGAGGCCGGCCATGCGGGCGACCCGGTCGTACTCCTCGCGCAGCGGCGCCAGCCGGCGCACGGCTGCGGTGGCCCGGGCGGACAGGCGGTCCAGTTCCGCGCAGCGCCGGGCGGCGGCGTCGTGTGCGGAGGCGGCGTCGCGGGTCCGCCGGTCCGCGGCCCAGGCGGCCTGCTCCGCGGTCACCAGGTCGGCGGGCTGCTGCCGGGCCGCGGTCGCGGTGCCGGCCTCGGCGAGCACGGCCCGTACGGCGGCCTCCTCGGTCTGCCAGGCGTCCAGCCGGCGTTGCAGCTCGCGGTGCGCGTCAGGGTCGAGGAGGGCGGCGGCCGCGTCCTGCGGGGTGTCGAAACCGGCGCGGAAGGCGGCGTCGGCGAGCCGGGCGTCGGCGTCCTTGAGTCGCTGTGCGGTGTCGTCGGCGACGCGGGCGGTGTCGGCGGCGTCCGTGAGCAGGGCGGCGCGGCGCTCCAGCTGCGCGGCCCGTGCGGCGACGCTGTCCAGGGTGCCGCGCGCCCGGTCCAGCTCCTCCTCCAGGGCGGCGCGTTCGCGCTCCAGGCGCTCCCGGTGGCCGACCCGGGCGGCGGTGCGCACGGCGGCCTCCTGCCGGGCGGCGATGCGCTGTTCGTGCTCGTGCCCAGCCTGCCGCAGCCGCTCCTGCGCGGAGTGCAGTTCGGCGGCGCTGTCGCGGGCACGCGCGTACTGCCGCTCCAACTCGTCCGCCTCGTGGGTGAGTCGGTCGGTGGGGGTGTCGCCGGCCTCGGCGGTCGCGGCGGCCAGTGCCTCCCGGGCGGCACTCAGGCGCCGCTCGGCTTCGGCGCGCTGTTCGTCGGCACGCTGGTGGGCGGCCAGGGCGTCTTCCTCCGCCGCACGGTCGACGTGCCCGGCGATCTTGCGGGCGGGGGCGGGGTGTTCGGTGGCGCCGCAGACGGCGCAGGGCTCGCCGGCGGCGAGGTTCTCGGCGAGTTCGGCGGCGATGCCGGTCAGGCGCTGTTCCTTGAGGTCGAGCCAGTGCTGCTTGGCGCGCAGCGTCGTGTCCCGCGCCTCGTGGACCCGGTCGACGGCTTGGTGGGTCTCCTCGGCGAGCCGGTCGCGCAGCCGGGCCGCCTTCAGCCGCTGCCGCGCGGCCTCGCGCCGTTCGGCGAGCTGTTCGGCGAGGGCGGCGGCGCGCTGCGCGGAGTCGACGCGGTCCTGGAGGGCGGTGCGGTTCTCCTCCCAGCCGTCGAGCCAGGCCTCCGCCTCCTGGAGGACGTCCGCGTCGGCGCGCTCCTGGCGGTCCAGGCCGGTGCGCTCGTCGAGGAGTTCGGCGAGTCGCCGTTCGGCGCGGCGGGCCGAGTCCAGTCCGCCCAGTTCCTCGGCGGTGCGGCGGGCGGCGGCGGCGAGTCCGGCCGCGCCCGCGTCGGCGAAGCTCTCGGGCAGCAGGGCTCGCGCGCGTGTCTCGGCGGCGGCGGCCCGTCGGTGCTCGGCCTCGGCCGACTCCCGCAGGTCGAGGGCGGGCGCGACCGCCTCGGCCTTGCGGGAGCGCTCCATGCGCGCCTGCGCCTCCCGGTATGCCTCGGCGCTCTCCTCCAGACGCGCCGCCCGTTCCCGCGCCTGCGCGTGCCGCTGCTGGAGCCGGGCGAGTTCGCGTACGTCGTCGAGGGTGCGGTCGGCGGCGGCCTGGGCGGACTCGGCGGCGGTGAGCGTGCGCTCGGCGACGGTGAGCTGTTCGCGGGCGGTGCTGCGGGCGACGGCCGCCGCGCCCAGGACCGCCTCGGCGAGGCCGGGTTCGCCCGGGGTCAGCTCCGGCAGTTCCATGGCGTCACCCGCGGCCTGCTGCATGCGGTGCGCGTCGGCCAGCAGTTCGGCGTCCCCGTCCCGTACCCGGGCCTCGGTGGCACGGCGGCGCTCGGCGAGGCGCTTCTCGACGTCGGCGAAGCGGCGGGTGTCGAACAGCCGGCCGAGCAGTTTGCCGCGGGCCTCCGCGTCGGCGCGCAGGAACCGGGCGAAGTCGCCCTGCGGCAGCAGGACGACCTGGCAGAACTGTTCCCGGCTCATGCCGAGGAGCTGGGTGATCTCCTCGCCGACCTCCTGGTGGGAGCGGCTGAGGTCCTTCCATGCCCCGGCGGTGGGGTCGTACTCGCGAAGCCAGGTCTGGGCCTTGTCCAGGGTGGTGCCGGTGCCTCGTTTTTTGGGGCGCTCCCAGGGCGGCTGGCGGGTGATCTCCAGGCGGCGTCCGGCGACGGTCAGTTCGAGGGCGACCTCGGTGCGGGTCCCGGGCGCGGCGTGGTCGCTGCGCAGGGTGACGCCCTGTCCGCCGCCCTGCCGGGCGCCCGGCACCGAGCCGTACAGGGCGTAGCACACGGCGTCGAGGACGGAGGTCTTGCCCGCGCCGGTCGGCCCGTGCAGCAGGAACAGCCCGGCCGTGGACAGCTCGTCGAAGTCGACGGTCTGGGTGCCTCCGAAGGGGCCGAAGGCGGTGACCGCGAGCCGGTGGAGCCTCACCGGGCCACCTCCCGTACGGTCTCGTCGGTCCGCACCGCGTCGAACGCGTCCCGCAGCACGTCCTGTTCGCGGGCGTCGGGTCCGGCGCCGCGCACATGGGCGACGAAGTCCTCCGCGATCTGCTGGTCGGTGCGGCCGGCCAGGCGCCGGGCGTAGGACACCTCGGGGTCGTCCTCGGCCCGGTCGGGGTCGAAGACGAGGCTGAGGGTGTGCGGGAAGCGCTCGGTGAGCCGGGCCATGGGGTCGGCCGGGCGGACCGGGTCGGTGAGGGTCGCCTCCACCCAGGCGTCCTCGTGCCGCGCGAGTTCCGGGTCGGCGAGCAGGTCCTCCAGCGGGCCCCGGATCCGGGCCAGGGGGCGTGGCACCGGGCAGTCGAGGCGCTCGGCGTCGACGGTGCCGTCGGCGGCCAGGTCGACGAGCCACATGCTCTTGCGGTGGGTGGCCTCGGAGAAGGAGTAGGGCAGCGGGGAGCCGGAGTAGCGGACGCGGTCGGTGAGGGTCTGGCAGCCGTGCAGATGACCGAGCGCCACGTAGTCGACGCCGTCGAACACGCCGGCGGGCACCGCGGCCACGCCGCCGACGGTGATGTCCCGTTCGCTGTCGCTGGGTTCGCCGCCGGTGACGAAGGCGTGCGCGAGGACGACGGAGCGGGTGCCGGGCGCGCGCGTGGCGAGGTCGGCGCGGACCCGGTCCATGGCGGCGGCCAGTACGGCCTCGTGCCCGGCCTTCTCCACGCCGAACTCGTCCTTCACCAGCGCCGGTTCGAGGTACGGCAGCCCGTAGAAGGCGACGTCTGCGCGGGTGTCGGCCAGGACCACCGGGGTGCCGGCCGCGGAGGGCTCGGTCCGCAGGTGGATCCCGGCCCGTCCGATCAGGCCCGCCCCGACGCCCAGCCGGCGGGCCGAGTCGTGGTTCCCGGAGATCATCACCGTCGGCACGCCGAGGGCGGCGAGCCGGTGCAGGGCGTCGTCGAAGAGTTCGACCGCGGCGAGCGGCGGCACCGCACGGTCATAGACGTCCCCGGAGACGACCACCGCGTCCACGTCCCGCTCCCGCACGGTCGCGACGAGGTGGTCGATGAACTCGGCCTGGGCGCCGAGCATGTTCACCCGGTGGAACGACCGGCCGAGATGCCAGTCGGACGTGTGCAGCAGTCTCAAGACCCTGCTCCGACCTGCATGTCTCCCCCTGCAACCGCTCCACGACCCGGGCGAGCCGGTGCGGCTCGCTCTCAGCACCCACCACGCTAACGCGTGCGGGCACCTGATCCACCACGAACCTCGGCAGACCACTCACAAGCGATGCCGAAACACCGGAATTGTCCGTGATCGCGGGTGGATCGGGTCACTCCGGTGCGATGTCGTACTCCCTCATCCACCGGTCGAGGTACAGGGCGGTCTCCAGGCCGTTGCGGTGCAGTTGGGTGTGGAAGTGGCCCTGTGGGAGGTCGAGCAGCCGGGTGAGTTCGGTGATGTCGACCACGTCGAAGGCGGGCGAGGAGCGGTCGGCGAGCAGTGCCTGGGTCCGGGCCCGCAGGTCCTTCTCGTAGAGCTGGTCGGCGGTGGTCGGGTAGGGGCTCTTGCGCCGTTCCAGCACGGACCTGGGCACGATGTCGCGGGTGGCGCGCTTGAGGAGGCCCTTGGGGTCGCCGTCGGGCGTCTTGAGATTCCAGGGCGTGTTGTGCACGTACTCGACCAGCCGGTGGTCGCAGAAGGGCACGCGGACCTCGAGGCCGGCGGCCATGCTGAGCCGGTCCTTGCGGTCGAGCAGGGCGGGCAGCCAGCGGGTGAGGTGCAGGTGGCTGATCTCGCGCATGCGGCGCTCCGACGGGGAGTCGCCGGGCAGGTGCCGGACCTCGGCGAGGGCCTCCCGGTAGCGGTCCGCCCGGTACTGCTCGAAGCGGGTGGCCGTGCGGAAGGCCGGGGAGAGCAGCTCGGGAGTGATGAGCTGCATACGGCTGAGCCAGGGGAACGCCTCCGCCCGGACGACGGCGGGGTCGTGGAACCAGGCGTAGCCGCCGAAGACCTCGTCGGCCGACTCGCCGGACAGGGCGACCGTGGAATGCTCGCGTATCCCGCGGAACAGCAGGTGCAGCGAGGTGTCCACGTCACCGAAGGTGTACGGCAGGTCGTGGGCGCGCAGGACCGCGTCCCGGTTGACGTCCCGGGTGAGCTCGTGAGCGGACAGTTCGATGAGCCGGTGGTCGGTGCCGATGTGCCGTGCGGCTTCGAGGGCGTAGGGGGAGTCGCGCTCCGGCCGGAAGTCGCTGGCCCTGAAATCGGCCTCGCTGCCGGTGAAGTCCACCGCGAAGGACCGCACGGGGGGCTCCCCGGCCTCGGACTGCACCCGGGCGGCCAGCGCGGTGAGGACGGTGGAGTCCAGTCCGCCGGAGAGCAGGGTGCACAGCGGTACGTCGGTGACCATCTGGCGGGAGACGGTGTCCTCCAGCAGGGCACGCACGGTGTCGGCCGTGGTGCCGGCGTCGTCCTCGTGCGGCTGCCGCTCCAGGCTCCAGTACCGCTCGACACGCAGCCCGCCGGCGTCGTAGACGGCCACGCAGCCCGGCGGCACCTCCTCGATGTCGCGGTAGGGGGTGACGCCCGGCGACTTCATCAGGCCGAGGAGGTCGGCGAGTCCCTGACTGTCGAGCCGGGCCCGGAAGCGCGGGTGGGCGAGGATCGCCTTGGGTTCGGAGCCGAACAGGACGCCGTCCGCGAGCCGTCCGACGTAGAGGGGCTTGATGCCGAGCCGGTCACGCACCAGCAGGAGACGCCGGGCCCGCTCGTCCCACAGCGCGAAGGCGAACATGCCGTTGAGGCGCCTGACGAAGTCCTGGCCCCATTGGAGGTAGGCGTGCAGGACGACTTCGGTGTCCGAGCGGGTGCGGAAGGTGTGACCGAACCCACGGAGCTCCTCCCGGAGTTCGCGGAAGTTGTACACCTCGCCGCTGTAGCTGAGCACCACGGCCGGCTTCTCCCCGGCGGGCCGGTCCGGCTCCGCGGGCGCGGCCATGGGCTGCCTGCCGCCCTCGATGTCGATGATGGCCAGTCGGCGATGTCCGAGGACGGCGTGTGCGCCGGTGTGGATTCCGGCGGCGTCAGGCCCGCGGCAGGCCATGGTCCGCACCATCGGTTCGACGCTGTCCACCTCCCGCGTCAGGTCGCCTCCGACGTCGGCCCAGCCTGCGATTCCGCACATGAGAATGCTCCAAGTGAGGGTGTGGAAATGCGTGCTCACGGATTCGGATGAGGGTCGCGGACGGCCGTGGAAAACGGCGTGCGGCAGGCGCTTCAATGAGCGCGAAACCCGCTGTTTAAGATCACTTAACCGCGACTTCGAAAAGACTCCGGATTCACACCGGCGCCGTAGAGACTAAGCCGGAAAACCGACTCGAGCAACGTACCGATCGGTAGCGGCATTGACGCGTCATCAGGTCCGTCGATTTTCAGTCGCACATGGCTTGTTGAGGCCCCCCGGGCCGGTTGCACCGCCGACCTTTAGTGCTATACGTTCGCTGTGAGTCGGGCTCCTGGCCCCTCTGCCAAGCCCTGAGCTGTGGCCTCCCGGCTCCCGCAGGGCGGCCCGTCGACGCCGATGTCACGGGAGCACGCACAGCCCCTCCCCCTCCCGGCTGTGCGCAAGCGACAAGCGATAAATGAGCGAGGTTCGTGTGATCCTGCACACCGACAAACGCCAGGCATTACTGCGTGAGGCACAGTCCGAGATTCGAGAGAATGAAGGACGCATCCCGGCCGGCGACTTCTACGCGAGAAAGCTTTCGGCGGCCTGGCGGCGCGCGCACGGAACAAGGGCCTACGGCCCTGGCGAGGGACGGGACGGTATCGGGGAGTTCTCCCCCGAGCGATTCCGGGACCTGCCCGTGACGCCGCGTGAGTCCCTGAAGGCGCAGCCCCTGCACTACGCGGCCGTCACCCCCACCGAGGCCTCGAAGTACTACGAGACCACCGGCACGACGGGGCAGCCCACGCCCACCCCGCGCCTGGCCGAGGACACCATCTGGAACACCGTCTCGGTGGCCGAGGCGTGGCGTCCGCTGCTCGGAGCGGACGAGCGCGTGGTGATCCTGCTGCCGTCCGACATCGTTCCGGTGGCGGATCTGGTCGCCGGGGTCTGCGAGTACCTGGACCTCGCCCACATCCGGGCCTACCCGTTCGCCACCGGCATCTCCGGCTGGGACCGGCTGGAGGCCATGTGGCGGACCTACCGTCCCACCACGGTCTTCGTGGCCCCCGGTGTCGCCCTGCAGTTCACCCGACTGCTGGCGCAGCGCGGGGAGTTGGATGATCTGAGCGCCTCGGTCGACCGGCTGATGCTGCTCGGCGAGGTCAACACCGAGCCGTTCCGCAACCGGCTGGGCAGGTGGTGGAACGCCGAGGCCCACGACGCAAGTTACGGCAGCACGGAGACCGGCACGCTGGCCGCCGCCTGCGCGCACGGCCGCCAGCATCTGCTGCCCGCCGCCACCTACTTCGAACTGGCCACTCCCGAGGGAGTCGTCCCGCTGCACGACCGGGGCGGGCACGACCAGGGGCGGCTCGTCGTCACCCCCCTCAACGCACACGCCCGGCCCCTGCTGCGGCTCGACACGGGCGACGAGGTGACCGTCGGGACGGACTGCCCGTGCGGCAGCGCCGCGCCCCGGATCACCGTCCACGGCCGGGCGAGCGACGGGCTGCGGGTGCGCGGCACCCCGCTGTCCGTGCGTGCCGTGGAGGAGGTCGTCTACGGCGTGACCGACGCCACCGGCTATCTGCTGGAGGTCGACAGCGAGGGCACCTACGCCCGGCTGCTCCTGGAGCGCGGAATCGGCACCGGGCGGGACGGCGAGCCCGAGGAGTGCCGGCGCGTCCAGGCCCGGTCCGAGGAACTGCTCGGGCTGCGCTGGGACGGCGTGGTGTTCGTCAACTCCCTGCCCGCCAACACCAAGAGCGGTGCCTCGCAGAAGAGCTGGAAACGGTCCAACATCCGGGAAGTGGAGGTCGCGCGATGACCACCACCGTGCCGAAGACGGCCCCCCGCGCGCCGCAGGGCCGGGGCGTGTCCGGCGGCGAACCCGACCTGTGGTGCACCTACGCCGCCGTGCGAACCCTGGCCTGGCTGGACCGCACGGACAGCGTCACCGACCCGGACGGCACCGCCGCCTACCTGTCCGGCCGGCGCAACGCCGACGGCGGCTACGCCTGGAGCCGGGGCATGCTCTCCGACGCCTGGGCCACCTTCTACTGCACCCAGGGGCTGCGCGACATGGGCCGCCCGGTGCCCGGCACCGAGGACACGGCCCGCTGGCTGGAGCGCACCTGGTCGGGCGACGCCTACGCGATGCTCCCGGGTCAGGCACCGGACGTGTGGGCCACCCACTTCTCCGCCCGCACGGCCGTCGAGCTGTGCGGCGGCCCGGTGCCCGACCGCGCCCGCCTGCTGGACTGGCTGAGCGGACTCCAGTGCGCCGGGGGCGGCCTGAGCTGGTCCCCCGAGGACGCCCGGCGCGGCAAGGCCGACGTACGGGCCTGCTACTACGGGGTGATGGCCTGGCGGGCCGCCACCGGCAACGGTGCCGCGGGCGCCCCGCCCTGGGACGAGGAGGCAATCGTCTCCTGGCTGCGCGCCCGCCAGGGCGAGGAGGGCGGCTTCCGTTTCGCGCCCGCCGCCGAGGTGCCCTGCCTGTGGGCCACGTACCGGGCCGTGGGCGCGCTCGCGGCGCTCGGCCGGGCTCCGCGTGATCCCGGAGGCTGCCACGACTGGGTCATGGGCCTGCGCGGCCCCTCCGGCGCCTTCGTGCGCTGGGAGGGGTACGACGTCGAGGACGTGTGGGCCTCCTTCTGCGCCGTCGGCACGCTCAGGGCGCTCGGCGCGCCGCTCGCCCCCGTCGCCGACGCCGTCACCGCCCGTATCGCCGAACTGGCCAGCCCGGGCGGCGGCTACACCTACCGGGAACCCGGGGACGCGGCGGACGCCCTGTCCACCGCCGCCGCCGTCCTCTCCGCAGGCCCGGCGTCCCCGCGGCCGGACGAGGTGCGCTGGCTGGAGGGCTGCCAACTGCCCAACGAGGGCGGCGTGATGTACATGCCGGGCCGGGGCAGCGAGGTGCGCTGCACCCTGTGGGCGCTGGCGGCCGGGGCGTTCGCCGAGGACCCGGCGGCCCGGCGCCGGATCGCCGACTGGCTGGCCGGCCTCCAGAACGCCGACGGCGGATTCGGCTACTGGGAAGGACGCGGGTCCGACCTGGTGTCCACGGCCGCGGCGGTGGAGACGGCGGCCCTGCTCGGCGGACCGGACGGACTCGGTCTGGACCTCGCCGGCGTCCTCTCGTTCGTCGAGTCCTGCCGCATCCCCGACGGGGAGCCGTTCGCGCACGGCAACGTGCCCGGCGCGGGGCCGGGTCTGCGCCCCGCGCTCCAGGCCCAGCGCGTCCGGCTGCTCCTCGGCCCGGAGCTCGCCTCCCCGGCCGAGGCCCGCGAGGCCGTCGACGTCCTGCTCGCCCGCCATCGCGTACGCGGCGGCGGCCACGCGGGCGAAGGCAACCGGGTCCCCGACCTGCTCTCCACCTACGAGGCGGTGCTGGCGGCCGACCGGGCCGGACTCGCCCTCGACACCGGGCACGTCTCCGCCTTCGTCGACCGGGTGCGCGGCGCCGACGGCACCGCGTGGAGCCCGCTGGCCCCCGGCGGCGGAGGGCCGCTCGCCGACAGCCTCGGCACCCTCCTCGCCCGCCGCCTGGCCACGGGCCCGGGCGAGCTCCCGGCCCTCGCCCTGTCCTGAATCGCCGCGCCGGACCGCCGAACTGAACCGCCGAGTCCCGAACCGCCGTACCGGAGGCCTCGTGCCCACCATCACCATCCGTACCCCCGAACTCCCCGTGCCCCGGCGCCGCGCCGTCGCGCTGCGCGTCACCCGCTGGCTCACCGCCCAGGGCGTCCAGGCCGGTCACGTCGTCGTCCGATTCGAACCCACCGAGGAGAGCACCGTCTTCTCGGGCGGGATGCCCGTCGAGGCCCTGCCGTACGAGACCGACGGCAGCGGCCCGCGCCACGCGTCGGTGACGTGCTGTGTGGGTCCCGACCGTGACGACGCCTTCCGCGACGGGCTCGCCCGCTGCATCACCGAGGCGCTGGGCGCCGACGCCCGGACTCCGTTCTGCTACCTGGAGTTCCGCCCCACGTCCCCCGCCGATGTCTACCTCGGCGCGGGCGACGGTCTGAGCCGGGCCGACGGCACGGCCGTGGGACCGGCACCGGCCACGGCCGGCTGAGCGCATCCCCCCGCCCCTCATCGGGCCACCTGTTCCACCTGTTCCCCCTGTTTTCACCGGCAAGGAGTACGACCATGACCACGAGCGTGCCCTCCACCGAAGAGATCCACGACCGCACCCGGTCCGTCCTCGCCACCCGCATCGGCGACGCCTTCACCGACGTGCCCTCCGACGCCGATCTCCAGAAGGCGCTCGGCGAGCGTTACGACAGCCTCACCGCCATGGAGTGCATCTCCGCCGTCGAGGGCGAGTTCGGGATCGAGGTGGACTTCGTCGCCGACGACGTCCGCTTCTGGTTCTCCAGCGTGGAGCGGATGGTGCGCTTCACCCACGAGCGCCTGGAGGACTCGGCGGCCCTCGGGCTCGGGACCTGACCATGCCCGACATCGCCTTCGCCACCTCCGGCAGCACCGGCCCGCCGGTGACCTGGCTGCGCACCGAGGCCCAGTTGCGGGCAGAGGCGGAGCTGGTGCACGACGCGGTGCTGGGTTCCGCCCGGTTCGGCCGCATCGTGTCCTACGCTCCCCCGGGCCACCTCTACGGCCGGCTGTACGGACACGAGCTGCCCCGGCTCCGGGACATCCCGGTGACCGGCCTCTGGGACCAGCCGCTCAGCGTGCCGCGGCTCGAGGACGGGGTTCCCACTCTCCTGGTCTGCCTGCCCTCCACCTGGCAGCTCCTCGCCCGGCACGCCCCGGCCCTGGCACGACACGGCAGGGTCACGGCCCTGCACAGCACGGGCCCGGCCACACCGGCGGCCCACCTGGTCGCCGGACGCCTCGCCGACACCGGGTTCCGGGCGCACGAACTCCTCGGCTCCACCGAGACCGGGGCCGTCGCCCACCGCCCGATCGCCGGCGAGCACACCGACGCTGTGCCCTGGCGTCTGCTGCCCGACGTGGAGGTGCTGCCCGGCACCCGTGCCGACGCCGACGGAGCGGCCCGGCGACTGCGGGTCGGCAGTCCGCGGCTGGCCCGCCCCTCCGGCGCCGAAGCGCCCCCGGACGACTGGGAGATGCCGGACCTCGTGGCCCCGGTGGGCCCGCGCACCTTTCACCACCTGGGGCGCGCGTCCCGGCTGGTGAAGGTGAACGGCGTGCGCTGCGACCTGGCCCACGTGGAGGACATGGCCCGCGACCGCTGCCCGGGCCTGGACCTCGTCTGCGCGCCCGTCAGCGACCCGGTCCGCGGCGAGCACTACGAGGTGTTCTACGCCGGGCCCGAAACGGTCGACCCGGTGGCCCTGCGCCGGCGGCTGGGCCGGCTGCCCTCCGGGCTGCCCGCGCCGCGGGCCGTGCACCGCGTCCCCCGTATCCCGCGCAGCGCCACCGGCAAGGTCCTCACCACCGAGCTCATCGCCGCCGCCCGCCCCGCCCAGGAGGCCGAGCATGTCTGACGCCCTCACACCGCAGGACGCCACCACCACCGCCCCATCGCAGGACGCCACCACCACCGCCCCATCGCGGGGCGGCTCCACCACCGCCACGGTGCCCGGCGCCACCACCGCTCCCGCACCGCAGGACGCCCCCACCCCGCAGGAGGCCATCACCGGCTACGCGCGGCAGGCCCGCTGGACCGTCGCGCCCGAGGCGCCGGTGCCCGGCGCACCGATGGCGTTGCCGTTGCCGGAGCGGGTGGCGGCCCGGACCCGGGGCACGCTGGACGCCGAGGAGTGGCGTACCGCGGAGGCCGCCTGGTCCGACCTGGCGGACGCCCGCTACCGGGCCTGCGTCCAGCGCGCCCCGCTCGGCCCGGACGCCCCGCCGGTGCGCGTGGGCGTGAAGGACACCGTGGACGTGGCCGGTTTCCCCACCAGGCTGGGTCTGCGCGGCCACCGCCACCACGCCCGGGTCTCGAACCCCGCGATCGCCGCCCTGCCGGGCGCTCTCGCGGCCGTGACCGCCAAGGTCGTCACCACCGAGCTCAACATCGGGGTGGGGTCGGAGTGCGTCAACCCGTACGCGCCGCGGATCGACCCGGGCGGGTCCAGCACCGGCACGGCCGTCTCCGTCGCCGCCGGCATCTGCGACCTCGGCCTCGGCACCGACGTGCTCGGCTCGGTGCGCTGGCCCGCAGGGCAGTGCGGGACGGTGGGCCTGCGGATGACCCAGCGGACCTCGCTGCTGGAGGGTGTCTTCCCGCTCTCCCCGCCCATGGACGCCCTCGGCTGGGCCACCCGCAGCGCGGCGGACCTGGCGTACCTGTGGCCGCTCCTCGGGCTGGACCGGCTCGGCGCACAGCGTCCGGCCGGCGAAGGTCCGTACCGGATCGGCGTCGTCGCGAACGTGGACGGGCCCGAGGGCACCTGCGGCCCCGTCATGCGCCGGGCCCTGGACGCGGCCTGCGGGTTCCTGGAGGTGAGCGGCCAGCGGCTGGGCCAGGTACGGGTCGACGACCTGTGGGCACTGCGCGGACCCGCCTGGGAGCTGTGCGCGCGTCAGGCCTGGGACGCCTACCAGCTGTGGCGGCCCTGGGTGCCCGCCGATCTGCACGAGACCACCCGAGGGGCCCTGGAGGTCGGGGCGAAGGTCCAGGACGACCGCTACGCCTGGATCCTGGAGCGCCTGGCGCACACCCGCGCCACGGTCGAGGGCGACTTCGACGCCGCGGGCGTGGACGCCTGGCTGCTGCCCCTGGACCCGGCCGCGCCGCCGGACCTCGCCACCGCCGGCGCCCGGGTGTCGACCATCCCGGCGCCGGGGGACCCCGACTACGACCTGCGCGTGGCCTACACGCCGCTCGCCAGCTTCGCCGGGCTGCCCGCGCTCACCATGCCGGTCGACCGGGACGAGCGCGGCGCGCCGCTGTGCGTGCAGCTCATCGCCCGCCGCGACCACGAACCGCTGCTGATCCGGCTGGCCGGTCTGCTGGAGGAGGCGGTCGGTCCGCTCGGCTTCGCGCCCGGCTAGAGCGGTGCGCCAGCACACCCGCCGACGCCAGGACGACGGAAGGTACCGATGTCCCTCCCCCGCTCATCCGACGACAGCCGTTCTCCCGACGACAGCCGTTCACCCGACACGCTGGTGGCGGACCTGCTGGACCGCGGTACCGCGCCACTGGAACTGACGGCCGCCGAGGAGGCCCGTATGGCGGCGGCCCGCCGCACCCTGACCGGCCTGGACGGCTCCCGGCGGGTCTACGGGGTCACCCATGGCTTCGGCCCGCTGGTCGACCATCCCGCGGACCCCGACCCGGCCCGTCAGGGGCTCGGCCTCATCTCGCACCTGGCGACCGGGCAGGGCGAACCACTGCCGCCGGACGTGACCCGCACCATGGTCCGGCTCCGGCTGCGCGGCATGGCGCTCGGCCACTCCGGTGTCGCACCGGAGACGTGGCGGCGGCTCGCCGGTCTGCTGAACGCGGGCTTCGTCCCCGTGGTGCCGAGCGAGGGCAGCCTGAGCGCCAGCGGTGACCTGGTGCCGCTGGCGCACGCCGCCCTGGCGTTCGCCGCGCAGAGCGCGGGCGGCGGCCAGGCCTGGCGCCGGGACGCCGAGGGTGGTTGGCGGCGCGAGGACGCGTCGGCCGTGCTGGCCGCCCTGGGACTGCCGCCCGTCCTCTGGGAGGCGCGGTCGGCGCTCGCCTTCGTCAACGGCAGCAGCGCGTGTCTGGCCCGCGCTCTGCACACGCACCGGGACCTCGGTGCGCTCACCCGGGCCGCCGCTGAGGTCACCGGCCGAACGGCCGCGCTGCTCGGTGCCTCGGGCGAGCCCTACGAGGACGCCCTTCAGGGGGTCCGCAACCAGCCCGGGCAGCGGACGGCCGCCGCGTGGATCCGGGCGGAACGCGCCGCCTCGGGCGCCGGTACGGGCACGGCCCCCGGCCCGGACCGCCCGCTCCAGGAACGCTATTCGCTGCGGTGCGCCCCGCAGGTCCTGGGAGCCGTGCTGGACCAGCTGGACCTCCAGGGTTCGGTCCTGGTCGACGAGGCCGAGGGGTGCAGCGACAACCCCGTCCTGGTGGACGGCACCCTGCTGCACGGCGGCAACTTCCACGCCGCGCCAGTGATGTTCGGCAGCGAGACACACGCCTCCTGCGTGCACCAGGTGGCCTATCTGCTGGAGCGACAGCTCGCCCTGGTGCTGGACCCGGCGGCCAACGGCGGCCTGCCCCCGCTGCTGACGCCACGGCCGGGTGCCGGGAGCGGCTTCGCCGGTGTGCAGATCGCGGCGAGTTCGCATCTGGGCCGGCTGCGCCAGCTGGGTCATCCGGCGTCGTTCACCGCCGTACCGACCAATCTGCACAACCAGGACCAGGTGCCGCTCGCCCTCAACAGCGCCAACGCCGTCGCCGAGATGACCGAACGGGCCTGGTGGATCCTCGGCTCGCTGCTCCTCGCGGTCAACCAGCTCGCGCACCTGAACGCGCACCAGGACCCGGAGGAGCGGCCGCTGTGGCGGCGCCTGCGGGAGGAGTTCCCGCCCCTGGACCAGGACCGTCCGCTCGCCGGAGAGATCGCCCGGGCGGCCGAACTGGCCCGGGCCCGCCATCTGCCGGCCTCCGTCACCAGCCCCGGCCCACACCGTGACGCCGGTGCGGGCCTCGATGACATCCGCACAGAAGCCGACGCCGCTGCCGTCGTGTGACGCGGCGCCCGCCGAATCCGGCTCAAGTGCCCGAACCCGCCCCGCCCATGGAGGAAGACCATGACCGCCACGCGCCTGCTGTTGCCGGCCCGTGCCCTGCAACAGCCCGAATGGGCCTCGCTCGACGAGCTCAAGGAGGTCCTGCTCTCGCTGGAGGCCAAGCCTCCGCTGGTCGACGCCACGGCCTGCGCCGACCTCACCGCCGAACTCGGACAGGCCGCCCGCGGCGAGGCCTTCGTACTCCAGGCCGGTGAGTGCGCCGAGCGGTTCGCCGACGCCAACCCCGAGACCGTCCTTGCCAAGGCGGACGAACTGCACGCGCTCGCCGACGAGTTCACCGACGCCAGTGGTCTGCCCGCCGTCCGGATGGGGCGGATCGCCGGGCAGTACGCGAAGCCGCGCTCGAAGCCGACCGAGACGCTGTCCGACGGCACGGTGCTGCCCGTCTACCGCGGGGACGCGGTCAACGCCCCGGAGCCCACCCTGGCCGCACGGATCGCGCTCCCCTCCCGGCTGCTGCTGGCCCACCGGAACGCCGGCATCACCCTGAGCACCCTGCTGGAGAGGGACATGGGCCTGGCCGGGCGGTCGGCGCCGCAGCGCACGTACGCCGGGCACGAGGCGCTGCTCCTGGAGTACGAGCAGGCCCTGGTGCGCCCCGACGCGGACGGGGGCCGCTACGGCTCCTCCGGGCACTTCCTGTGGGTCGGCGACCGGACCCGTCAACCCGACCACCAGCACGTGCAGTTCGCCGCCGCGATCAGCAACCCCGTCGGCGTGAAGATCGGCCCCGGGGCGCCGCCCGAGGAGGTGCGCACCCTGGTGCGGCTGCTCGGCGACCGGAGCCGTCCCGGCAGGCTCTCCCTGATCGTGCGCATGGGGCGGGATCACATCGCCCCGGGCCTGACCGCCGTGCTGAGGGCGCTCGGCGACGAGGCCGCCGGTGTGGCCTGGATCTGCGACCCGATGCACGGCAACACCCGGGTCAACGGCGCCGGGCAGAAGAGCCGGGCGGTCGCCGACGTGATGGCGGAGATCGAGGGATTCGTGTCGACGCTGCACGCGCACGGCCTGCGTCCGGCCGGTCTGATGCTGGAGACGGCCCACGGCCCGGTCACCGAGTGCGTCGACACGGCCGAGGAACTGGCGTCGGCCACCCCGCTTCCCCGCTACGAGTCGGCCTGCGACCCGCGGCTCAGTCCGCGCCAGGCCCGCGAGGTGGTGACCCGCACGGCGGCCCTGCTGTGAGGCGGCGGCCCGGCCGGCCCGGCACGACGCCCGCACGCGCGCCGCCGGGATGCCCCACGAC
Organism: Streptomyces sp. NPDC006372; assembly: GCF_040612515.1. Taxonomy (NCBI): domain Bacteria; kingdom Bacillati; phylum Actinomycetota; class Actinomycetes; order Kitasatosporales; family Streptomycetaceae; genus Streptomyces; species Streptomyces sp. NPDC006372. Next base: position 42,098 of record NZ_JBEXQJ010000026.1, read on the forward strand.
ACCCGAAAACGAATGTACGAGAAGCTGAACAGAGAAGGGGACACAGCACATGGAGTTCCGCCGGCTCGGCCGGAGCGGCCTCGTGATCAGCGAGATCGCCTACGGCAACTGGATCACCCACGGTGCCCAGATCGACGAGGAGGCGGCCCACGCCTGCGTGCGGGCCGCGCTCGACGCGGGCATCACCACCTTCGACACCGCCGACGTGTATGCCGAGACCCGGGCCGAGACCGTGCTCGGCAAGGCGCTCGCCGGTCAGCGCCGCGAGGGCCTGGTGCTCGCCACCAAGGTCTGCCACCCGGTGGGCCCGGGCCCCAACGACCGTGGCCTGTCCCGCAAGCACGTCATCGAGGGCTGCGAGGGCTCGCTGCGCCGCCTGGGCACCGACTATGTCGACATCTACTACGCCCACCGTCCCGACCCGGACGTGCCGCTCGAGGAGACCATGCTCGCCTTCGCGGACCTGGTCCGCTCGGGCAAGGTCCTGTACGTCGGGGTGAGCGAGTGGACCTCCGAGCAGATCAGCCGCGCCGCGGGCCTGGCCCGGGAGCTGCGCGTCCCGCTGGTCGCCAGTCAGCCGCAGTACTCCATGCTGTGGCGGGTCATCGAGTCGCAGGTCGTGCCCGCGTGCGAGCGGGAGGGGCTCGGCCAGGTCGTCTGGTCGCCCCTGGCGCAGGGCATCCTGAGCGGCAAGTACCTGCCCGGCGCTGCGGCGCCCGCGGGCTCCCGGGCGAGCGCCGAGGCCGGCAAGGGCTTCGTCGACATGCTCGTCGGCCACTGGATGAACGACGAGGGGGCCCTGCGGGCCGTCCAGGAGCTGGGCCCGGTCGCCTCCGACCTCGGACTGACGATGAGCCAGCTGGCGGTCGCATGGGTCCTGCAGAACCCGTCCGTCTCGGCGGCCATCATCGGCGCGAGCCGCCCCGAGCAGGTCAAGGAGAACGCGGCGGCCTCCGGCGTGCGTCTGGAGCAGTCCGTGCTCGACCGCATCGACGAGATCCTCTCGGCGTACGTCGTGCGGGACCCGGCGAGGACGGGCTGAGCACCTCAGGGGGAACGGGGAAACGGACGAGGAGAGGAGCATGACGGCGTGGACGACACGGACGGCAGGGACGGCGTACGGGAGTCCGGCGCGCCCGGCCCGGCCGGGCGGGCGGTGATCGTCACCGGCGGCAGCCGCGGGCTGGGCCGGGCGACCACGCTCCGGCTCGCCGCACAGGGGTGCGATCTCGCCGTGTGCGGTCGCGACCCCGCCTCGCTGGACGCGGTGGCCGAGGAGGTGCGCGCCCGGCACGGGCGCACCCCGCACATCCGGCGGCTGGACGTGCTCGACGACTTGGCCCTCGCGGCGTTCGTGCACGAGTCGGCCGCCCGGCTCGGCCGGGTGGACGGCCTCGTGACGGTCGCCGGCGGGGTACGGGGCGCCGACCTGCGCGCCACGGAACCGTACGACTGGGACCAGACGTACCGGCTCAACGTCACACACCCGGCGATCGCGCTGCGCGAGGCCGCCGATCACCTGGCCGCGACGGGGGGCGGCGCCGTGCTGGTCTCCTCGATCTCCGGCTGGAAGCCGGCCCCGCCCGCGCAGTACGCGGCGGCCAAGGCGGCGCAGATTCACATGGCCGCGTCCCTGGCCCGTGAGCTGGGGCCGCGCGGGGTCCGGGTCAACAGTGTCTCGCCCGGCTCCATGCTCATCGAGGGCAAGGGCTGGGCGAGGCTCCGGGACGAGGACCCGCGGGCCTACCGCGAGTTCGAGAAGGAGTTCCCCGGCGGCCGCCTGGTCGACCCGCGGGACGTCGCCGAGGTGATCGCCTTCCTGCTCTCGGACCGGGCACGGGCCGTCAACGGCGCGAACGTCCCGGTGGACGGCGGGCAGAACGCGCCGAGCGCGTACGGCTACTGAGCCGGAGCCGGTTCCGTTCCCCGGGGGGAGAGCCCGGCCGGATCACCGGCCGGGCTCAGCCGTGGCCGGGCTGGTCCAGGCCCTCGTGCCCCACGTGGGAGACCCCCTGCACCTTCAGCTCGTCCTGTACGTCGTCGAGCAGTTCGCGCAGCAGCTCGGCGAGCGCTTCACGCCGCTCCGGCCCGAGGCGCTCCAGCAGCTGCGCCTCGCGGGCCAGCACCCGGTCCACGGTGCGTTCCACCAACTCGTGCCCGGCCGGGGTCAGTTCGACGAGGACCGCGCGGCTGCGCCCGGGGGCGGGGCGGCGGGTGACGAGGTTGTCGCGCTCGGCGCGTGCGACCCGCTGTGAGATGGCGCCCGCGGTGACCAGGGAGTGCCCGGCGAGGTCCCGGGTGCTCATGGTGTAGGGGGGCCCGCTGCGCCGCAGCACGCTGAGCAGGTCCAGGGTGGCGGGGTCGACCCCGGCCTCGGCGAGCACCCGCCGGCGGTCGTCGCCGAAGTGCTTGGCGAGTTGCCAGATCCTCGTGACCACGCCGATGGAGCCCACCGGAGTCTGGGGCCGCTCACGGCTCCAGGCGGCCGCGATGGCGTCCGCCGGGTCGTCCTGTGCCGGCCGGCGATCGCTTCGTTCCGATGACCTCATGAGGCCTGCCCTCCACTCGCCTGATACATTTAGATCTGAATTTAGCGCTAAACAAACATCGGTGCTTCGGCGCACCCCCTCGACCAGCGCACGTTCGACAACGAGTGGTGATATGCGCACAGTGACAACGAAAGCGAGTCCGAAGGCCGGAGCCGGGGCCTCCACCACTACCGGCCCCACCCGCGCCACCGGGCGGGACTGGGCGGGTCTCACCGTGGTCCTGCTCGCGATGTTCATGAGCCAGATCGACATGTTCATCGTGAACGTCGCGGCTCCGGGCATCCAGGCGGACCTGAACGCCGGGTTCGGCCAACTCCAGTTCGTGATCGACGGTTACGTGATCGCCTACGCAGCGGGCATGGTAACCGGCGGGCGGCTCGGCGACCGGATCGGCCGCAGGCGCACCTTCCAGTACGGGGTGGCCACCTTCACCCTGACCTCCCTGCTGTGCGCGCTCGCGCCCAGCCCGGCGACGCTGATCGCGGCCCGGGTGCTGCAGGGCCTGTCGGCCGCGGTGATGACCCCGCAGGTGCTCTCCCTCATCCGGGCCGTCTTCGTGCACGAACGCGACCGGGCCCGGGCCGTCGGCGCCTACGGTGCCTCCATCGGTGCGGGGGTCATCGCCGGTCTCGTCGGCGGCGGTCTGCTGCTCGACCTCGACGTGGCCGGTCTCGGGTGGCGCATGATCTTCCTGATCAACGTGCCGATCGGCGCGGCGATCCTGTGCGCGGCCGTGCCCGCCGTCACGGAGAGCCGCAGCGCGGACGTGCCGCGCCTGGACCTCCTCGGTGTCGTCTTCACGGCCGTGCTGCTGCCGCTGGTGCTCATCCCGCTGATCCTCGGCGGTGAGCACGGCTGGCCGTGGTGGACGTACGGCTGTTTCGCCCTGAGCGCGGCCGGCACCTGGGCCTTCCTGCGCTGGGAGCGGCGGACGGAGTCCCGGGGCAACGACCCGCTGCTGCCGAGCCGGCTGCTGCGGGCCAAGGGCTTCCCGCTCAGCATGGGCACGGTGCTGCTGTTCTTCTCCGGCAACGCCGGGCTGTTCCTGGTGCTCACCTACCACCTCCAGTCGGGCCTCCGGCTGACACCGCTGGCGGCGAGCATGGTCTTCGTGCCGCTCGGCCTCGGGTTCATCGCCGCCTCGGCGGCCTGCCGCGGGCTCGCCGCGCGGTTCGGCATCGGGGTGTCGGTGGCGGGCGGCCTGGTCATGGCGGCCGGGCTGGTCGCGGTGCCCGCGGTCACCGGGCTGACCGGCACGAGCCAGGCGATCGGGCTCGCGGCGGTGATGGGCGTCTCCGGATTCGGGCAGGGTCTGGTCGTCGCCCCCCTGGTGGACACCGTCCTGTCCCGGGTGCACCCGGACGACGCGGGCGCCGGATCGGGTGTGCTCAACACCGTCACCCAGGCGGGCATGGCGTTCGGCGTGGCGATCATCGGGGCCTTGTACCGCGCGTTCCTGGGGACCAATCCCCAGGAGCCCGGTCCGGGCACCGGCATGTCCGAGTTCGCCGACGCCTTCGACCTCACCGCGTACGTCCTCGCGGCCCTCGCCGTGGGCACCGCACTGCTCGCCCTCCGCCTGGGCCGCGCCCCCGCGACCCCGGACCCCGCGACGGGTGCGCCCGCCCCGGGCACCGAAGAGCGGCCCGAGCCCGCCGACGTCGGCACGGCCCGATAACCGCCGCGCACACCGGGAGTCCCCTGCCTCTGCCCCTCGGCCTGATCCTGCCGAGGGGCAGAGCCTCGCGTCCTTGCGGGTGACGACTCGATGGCCCGCCCCAGCACGGGCGGGCTGCGCACCGGCCATGACCGTGTGTCAGGCGTCGCCGTAGGTCTCCCCGCCCGGCTCGAAGGCGGCCGTTCCTGCCGTCGCGTCGGCGAGCCACGTCCGGAACGCGGGCACGTCGGTGTCCGGGAGGGCGATCTCGAGGGTGACCGCCTCCCCGTAGCGCACATCCCGCACCTCTCGGCCGGTGGTGCGCAGGTCGTTCTCGAGCTTGCCGGCCCGCTGGTGGTCGACGGTGACCGTGGCGAGCCGGAACCTGCGGCGCGTGCGGGTACCGAGGGTGTCCAGCGCCTCGCCGACCGCTCCGCCGTATGCCCGGATGAGTCCGCCGGCCCCGAGTTTGACCCCGCCGAAGTAGCGGGTGACGACGGCGACGACGTACCGCATGTCGCGGCGCAGCAGCATCTGGAGCATGGGGACGCCGGCGGTGCCGCCGGGTTCGCCGTCGTCGCTCGCCTTCTGGACGGAGGCGTCGGCACCGATGACGTAGGCCCAGCAGTTGTGGTTGGCGTCCGCGTGTTCCTTGCGGACCGCGGCGATGAAGTCCTGCGCCTCCCGCTCGGTCGCCGCCGGGGCGAGGGTGCACAGGAAGCGGGAGCGGTTGACCTCGGTCTCGTGCACGCCCGCGCCGGCGACCGTGCGGTATTCGTCCTGCATCCGGCCAGCCTAATCCGGTGGTCGAGGGGGTCCGCCCCCGCGTCGCCCCCCGGTCAGCCGGCTCCGACGAGACCTCCGCTACGCCTGGGCCACGACCTCACCGGCGGTGACCTGGGGCGGATTGGGCAGCAGCTCGGCGAGACGGTCCCGTACGAATCCCCCTGCCCGCTGGGTCGACTCCTCGGCGCCGGCCCGGTCCTGGAAGACGCTGGTCGACACCATCACCCCGCCACCGGCGTCGACCCAGTAGTAGGCCACGAAGCCCGGGACCTGCTGGAGGAGCGGCACGAACCCCTCGTTCACCCGGCGTCCCGCCTCAGCCGGGTCGGTCACCCCTTCGTACCGCCGAATCACTGCGTGCATGGCTCGCTCCTCATGGATCGCAAGGCCGGTCCTGAAGGCCTCGTTGAAGGCCGTTCTTCGCAGACGGCGTACCCGCCACGGCACCCGCGCCCAGCGCGAGCCCGGCGCAAATCACCGGAAAGGCCCCCACCCGTGAGCTGAACCGGGCTACATCTTCGCGCCCCGGGCCACGGTCACGGACGTGAGCAGCGCACTGCCCGGGACGAGGTCGCGCCAGGTCGGGCCGTGCCAGGACAGGACGGCGATCGCCGAGGTGGGGAACTTCGTGCGGACCCGTTCCAGGGTGTCGTCGAGACCGTCACCGGCGAGTGCCAGGACCAGCTCCTCCACTCCGGGGTTGTGGCCGATCAGCAGCAAGGTCTCCACCTCGGCGGACACCTCGTGCACGACGGCCAGCAGACCGGCGGGGTTCGCGGCGTACAGGCGCCGGTCGTACCGGACCGGCGGCGGTGTGCCCCACTGGGCGGCGGCCAGGTCCCAGGTCCGGCGGGCGCGTTCGGCGGTGGAGCACAGGGCGAGGTCCGGCAGGCAGTCGGCCTCGGCCAGGGCCCGCCCGGCGGCGGGGGCGTCCCGGCGGCCACGCGGGGCCAGTGGGCGCTCGTGGTCGGCGACGTCCACGGGCCAGGCGGACTTGGCGTGCCGCAGCACGGCCAGGCGGCGCAGCGGGCGCGCCGCGGTGCGGTCGATCACGACGGGGCTCCCAGGTCGCGGGTGAGGTCGAGGCCGAGGAGCCGGTCGGCGTAGGCGAACGTCTCGAAACGCGCGCCGTCCGGCAGGTCCGGCTCGGTCTCCACCCGGCGCAGCACGTCCAGCACGCGCGGGACGTCCAGGTCGTCCTCCCAGGCGTCCCGCAGCCGCCCGCGCACCTCGTCGGGGACGGGTCGCGAGGGCTGCCGCGCCCAGCGGGCGACCGCACCGCGCCAGCGGGCGAGGGTGCCGCGGGCCTCGTCGAGGACGGCCTCCTCCAGCCGGACGGGTGTGTCGTGGTGACGGGTGAGCAGGGCGAGGCGCAGGACCGCGGGGTCGGTGCCGTCCGATGTGCCCGGGTTCTCGGGGTGAGCCGGGGCGACGTCGATCCGCACCCCGTCGGTCGTCGCGTCGCCCTCGCCGGCCACATGGATCACCTGGGCCTCGCCCAGCCCGGCGCTCACGTCGGGACTGTCCTCGAACGGCCGGATGCCGAGCGCCGTGGCGCCCGCTCGCAGCTCCGCCTGTCGCCGGCCGCCGGTCAGCAGGGCCCACACGGGTGTGCCGCCGAGTTCCAGGGTCCGGACGAGCACGTCCGCGACGAGCAGCACCCGCAGGTTCGTCGTGTCGAAGCCGGACGCGTGCACCTCGACACGGGTCAGGCCCCGGCGGGCGGGGGCGGCGTCGACGGGCTCGCCGGTACGGGCGTCGGTGATGCGCAGCACGAGGCGAGCGTAGGCGGGTGGGCGCGCACATGCAGGCATGTCCGGCACTTTCCGGCCACCGTGGCGAGATTCTCCGCACCGATGACACGCCCTCCACTCATGTCAGTGTGCCCAGGAAGCGTACGTGGGGCCGGTGTTCGGGGCCTTCACGGCTGACGGCGGCCCGGACGCCGTACACCTCGGCGAGGAGCTCCTCCGTGAGGACGTCACCGGGGGCGCCGGACGCCACGACCCGGCCCGCGCTCAGGACGACGACCCGGTCGCAGTACATCGCCGCGAGGTTGAGGTCGTGCAGGGCGACGACGGTGGTGACCGGCAGGCCGGTGACCAGCGCGAGCAGGTCGAGCTGGTGGTGGATGTCGAGGTGGTTGGTGGGCTCGTCGAGGAGGAGTTCGCACGGCTCCTGGGCGAGCGCGCGGGCGATCTGGACCCGCTGGCGTTCACCGCCCGAGAGGGTGTGCCAGGGCTGGCCGGCCCGGTCGGCGAGGCCGGTGCGCTCCAGGGCGGCGCGCACCGCCCGCTCGTCGTCCGCCGTGCCGGGCGTCCAGGCGCGGCGGTGCGGCACCCGGCCCAGCCGGACCACGTCCACGACCGTCAACTCGACCTGCGTGTCGACCTGTTGCTCGACCACCGCGAGGCGGCGGGCGACGGTACGGCGGGGCAGCTCGCCCAGCGGGGTGCCGTCGAGGGTGACGACCCCGGCGGTCGGCGTGAGCAGCCCGGCCAGCAGCCGCAGCAGCGTGGACTTGCCGGAGCCGTTCGGGCCGAGGACGCCGACGGTGGAGCCGGTGTCCGGAGCGAGGACGACGCCGTCGAGGATGAGGCGCCCGTCGGCGCGACGGCTGACCCGGTCGGCCCGGAGCCCGGTCGTCGAGGAGGCCCGCTGGACCGTGTCGCTCATCGCACCCTCCGCGTCCGGTAGAGCACCGCCACGAACGCCGGCACCCCGATCAGCGACGTCACGACTCCCACCGGTACCTCCTGCGGATCGAGGGCCGTGCGGGCCAGGGTGTCCACCCACACCAGGAACACCGCGCCGGCGAGGGCGGTGACCGGGAGCAGCCGCGCGTGGCCGGGGCCGGCCAGGGCGCGGGCGGCGTGCGGCAGGACCAGTCCGACGAAGCCGATCGCCCCCGCCGAGCTGACCAGCGCGGCCGTGAGCAGGGCCGTGACGCACAGCAGGACCAGCCGGGTGCGGGCCACGGACACCCCGAGGGCGGCCGCCGCGTCCTGCCCGAAGGCGAAGGCGTCGAGGGTACGGGCGTAGGACAGGCACACCACCAGCGTCACGGCCAGCACGGCCAGGCACAGCCACACGTCGGTCCAGCCCGCGCCGCTGAGCGATCCGAGCAGCCAGAACAGCACCCCGCGGGTCGTCTCGGCGTCGGCGGAGGTCAGCACGACGAAGGAGGTGAGCGCGGAGAAGAGCTGCATGGCGGCGACACCCGCCAGGACGACCCGGTCGGTGGTGCCGCCCAGGGAGTGGCTGAGCAGCAGCACCAGCGCGAAGGAGACCAGGGCGCCGAGGAACGCGCCCGCGGACAGCGAGACGGCACCGCCGCCCACGCCCAGGACGACGACCAGGACCGCGCCGGTGGAGGCGCCCGAGGACACGCCGAGCACGAACGGGTCGGCCAGCGGGTTGCGCAGCAGCGACTGCATCACCGCCCCGCACACGGCCAGCCCCGCGCCGCACACGGCCGCGAGCAGGGTGCGCGGCAGCCGCAGTTGCCAGACGATGCCGTCCCGGATCGGTGTCAGGTCGGAGCCGCCGAGCCCCAGGTGGGCGGCGACCACGGACCACACGTCGGCGACCCGGATGTCGGCCGGGCCGACGGTGATCGCCAGGGCCAGGGAGACGGCCAGCAGGAAGATCCCGCCGGCGCCGAGGGACAGTGCGCGAACGGTCACTTCACGAGCCCGAACTCACGCAGTCCGGCGGAGACCTGTTCCACGCCCTCGACCGTGCGGATGGCCGGGTTCATGGCCTGCCCGCTGAGCAGCACGTACCGCTTGTGCCGGACCGCGTCCATGTTCCTGGTGACGGGGTTGGACTCCAGGAAGGCGATCTTCTTCGCGGCCGACTCCGCGGTCTGCGACTTGCGCGTGAGGTCGCCGATGACGAGGACGTCCGGATCGCGGTCGGCGACCGTCTCCCAGTTGATCTGCGGCCACTCCTCGTGCGTGTCGTCGAAGACGTTCTTCGCACCGAGGGCACGGGTGATGATGCCGGGGGCTCCGCAGCAGCCCGCCATGTAGGGCGACTCGGAGTTGGCGAACCAGTACAGGAGGGTGACGCCGGAGGCGTCGACGCCCTGGGTGGCCTTCCGCATCCGCCGCTGGAGGGAGGCCACGAGTTCGTCGCCGCGTTCTCTCACCCCGAACACGGTCGCCAGGTCCCGTACTTCGCGGTAGATCGTGTCGATGCCCAGCGCCTTGCCGCGCGCGCCGTCGCCGCCGGCCGAGTTGTCCTTCCCGGCGCAGTCGGACGGGGAGACGTAGGTGGGCACGCCGAGCTTCTCGAACTGCTCACGGGTGGCGACGCCGCCCTTGCCGAGGGTGGAGACGAAGGACGCGGCGACGAAGTCGGGATCGGCGTCCAGCACCCGTTCGAACGACGGGTTGTCGTCGGCGATGCGCGGCACCTTCGCGTTCGCCTTCGCCAGGCCCTTCATCACCGGGTCGGTCCAGGTGGCCGTGCCCGCCATGCGGTCGGCGAGGCCGAGGGAGAGCATGATCTCGGTGGTGCCCTGGTTGAGGGAGACGGCATGCTCGGGCGCGGCCGGGACGCGGACCTCGTGGCCGCAGTTGCCGAGGGTGACGGCGGCCTTCTCGGTGGTCGGCTTCGCGTCGCCGCAGCCGGTCAGGAGGAGGGAGCCCGCCGCGAGCAGGACGGCGGCACGGGCAGGTCGGGCGAGGGGCACGGAACCAGTCCTCAGTCGTCGAGGGCCCGATCGCGGAGCCCGGTCGTACGGTGCTCCCCCGCCGCGTGCGGCCGCGGGGGCCGCCAGCAGGTCTTCGGACTCGGGTTCACCCGGTGCGGAACGCCTTCCCGGACGACTCGCACGCCGTCCAGTGGCCGAGGCCCCGCCCGTCCCCCTCACCGCTGCGCGTCAGTTCCGGATTCGCACCGGATTCCCTGACCCACGTACATGGGTTCGACTGGCCTCGGCAAGCTATCACGGGGGTGCCGGGGAATCACCGGCACCCCTGGGTCGTTGTGCCGACAGAGCAGCTCATACGTGACGTTCTCAGGAGGCCGCCGATGTACGGCGACGAGGCAACGGTCCGCAGGATCCTCACCGATCTCGGCGACACCTGGGCCGTGGTGGGCCTGTCCTCGAACCAGGCACGCGCGGCGTACGGCGTCGCCGCCGTGCTCCAGCGGTTCGGCAAGCGGGTCGTGCCCGTGCACCCCAAGGCGGAGACGGTGCACGGCGAGCGGGGGTACGCGAGTCTCGCGGACATCCCCTTCGACGTGGACGTCGTGGACGTGTTCGTGAACAGCGACCTCGCCGGTGCGGTCGCGGACGAGGCGGTCGCCAAGGGCGCGCGGGCGGTGTGGTTCCAGCTCGGTGTCGTCGACGCGGAGGCGTACGACCGGACCCGCGCGGCGGGCCTGGAGATGGTGATGGACCGCTGCCCGGCGATCGAGATCCCGCGACTCGGGTGACCGTGGCCGTCCCCGGGGCGCCGGCCCACCGCCCCGGGTGGCGTGCGGGGCGTGCCTCCATAATGAGCGCATGATCCACGCCTCCCCACCTCCGAACTCCGGTGCCCCGCAATGTTTCCCCGTCGTTGTCGTGGGTGCGGGGCCCGCCGGTCTGACCGTCGGCAACATCCTGCGGGCCGCTTCGGTGGACTGCCTGGTGCTGGAGACCGAGACCCGGGAGTTCGTCGAACAGCGGCCCCGGGCCGGTGTCATCGAGGAGTGGGCCGTGCGCGGCCTGGAGAAGCGGGGCCTGGCCCGGAACCTGCTGGACCGCGCGGAGCTGCACACCGCGTGCGAGTTCCGGTTCGAGAACGAGCGGTTCCGGTTTCCCTTCGGCGAGTTGACGGGCAGTCATCACTTCGTCTACCCGCAGCCGTTGCTGGTGACCGACCTGGTGCGTGAGTACGCCGACGTGCGGGACGGGCAGGTCCGGTTCGGGGTCCGGGACGTGCGCGTGCACGACATCGACAGCGACCGGCCCTCGGTGTCGTACACCTGCCCGGAGTCGGGTGAACGGCAGGTCGTGCACTGCGACTTCGTGGCGGGCTGCGACGGGGCCCGTGGGGTGACCCGGGCCTCGCTGCCGCCGGAGCGGATCCGTGTCGCACGGCACGACTACGGGATCGGCTGGCTGGCCCTGCTCGCCGAGGCACCGCCGTCCGCCGACTGCGTGCTGTTCGGCTGCCACGCCAACGGGTTCGCCGGGCAGATGCCGCGCAGCCCGGAGGTGACCCGCTACTACCTTCAGTGCCCGCCGGGCGACGACCCGGAGAACTGGCCGCACGAGCGCGTCTGGGCCGAGCTCCAGGAGCGACTCGGAGCGACCGGTGTGCCGCCGCTGGCGGAGGGCCGGCTGATCGAGAAGCGCGTGCTGGACATGCACGACTACGTGGTCGAGCCGATGGTGCACGGCCGGCTGTACCTGGCCGGTGACGCGGCCCATCTGGTCGCGCCCATCGCCGCCAAGGGGATGAACCTGGCCCTGCACGACGCCTTCCTGCTCGGCGACGCCCTGGTGGCCCGCCTCACGGGCGGGGACGACAGCGGCCTCGGCGGCTATGCGCAGGCGTGCCTGCGCCGGGTGTGGGACTACCAGGAGTTCTCGCAGTGGCTGTCCGAGGTGTTCCACGGTGCGGCGTCGGGCGACCCGTTCCGCGCGGGCACGTCGCTCGCCCGGCTGCGCCGTCTGTTCTCATCGCCGGTGGCGGCCGCCGCCTTCGCCGAGAAGTACCTCGGGACGGCCGCGCGGTACTGACTCGGCCGCACCGTACCGGCTCAGTCGTGGACGGGCCGGTCGGTGAGCCGGTGGTCGGCCACGTTCAGGGCCTCGTCCACGAGCCGGCGCAGATGGCCGTCGCGGAGTGAGTAGATCACCCGGCGGCCCTCCTTCCGCGTGTTCACCAGACCCGCGAGGCGCAGGCGCGCCAGGTGCTGGCTGACGGCCGGCCGCGCCGCGCCGCACACCTCCGTGAGTGTCGTGACATCGGCCTCCGCCCTGGTCAGAGCATGCAGCAGGGTGAGGCGGGTGCGGTCGCCGAGCAGGGCGAGGAGTTCGGCGGCGAGCGCGAACTGCTCCTCGCCCGGGGTGCGCGGATGCGCATCGTCCGCAGGTGACAGGTGCATGCGTGCGCTCATACGCACATAATGGCGCCATGGGCGTGAGCACGTCCACTCCGGCACCGGAAGGGGATCCACGTGAGCGACCGGCACGACCACCCGCACGGAGACGGACACGGACACGGGCACGGGCATCACGGGTACGGGCGCGAGGGCCATGGCCACGAGCACGCGGGCCACGGACACGGGCCCGGCGACCACGGGTACGACCACGGCGGTCACCGGCACGGGGGACACGAGCACGGCCACTCCCCCACCGGTCTCCGCCGCCGTCTCTCCCACCGCCTCTCCCACCTCCTCACCCCGCACTCCCACGAGACGGCCGACAAGGTGGATCCCGCGCTGGAGTCCTCGGCCCGCGGCATGCGGGCGCTCTGGGTCTCGCTCGCGGTGCTCGGCGTGACGGCGCTCGCGCAGGCGGTCGTGGTGGTCGTCTCCGGCTCAGTGGCGCTGCTCGGGGACACCGTGCACAACGCCGCGGACGCGCTGACCGCCGTACCCCTCGGGATCGCCTTCGTGCTGGGCCGGCGTGCGGCCACGCGCCGCTTCACCTACGGCTACGGGCGGGCCGAGGACCTGGCGGGGCTGGTGATCGTGCTGACGATCGCCGCGTCCGCGGCCTTCGCGGGCTGGACGGCGGTCGACCGCCTCCTCGACCCACGACCAGTCGACCATGTCCCGGCGGTCGCCGTGGCCGCCCTCGTCGGGTTCGCGGGCAACGAGTGGGTGGCCCGCTACCGCATCCGCGTCGGCCGGGCGATCGGCTCGGCCGCGCTGGTCGCCGACGGACTGCACGCCCGCACGGACGGATTCACCTCACTGGCCGTGTTGCTGGGCGCCGGGGGTTCGGCCCTCGGCTGGCAACTGGCGGACCCGATCGTCGGGTTGGTGATCACGGCGGCGATCGCGCTGGTGCTGCGGGACGCGGCGCGGGAGGTGTTCCGGCGGGTGATGGACGCGGTCGACCCGGCCCTGGTGGACCGGGCGGAGCGGGCGCTGGCCGAGGTCACGGGCGTACGCGGCGTGGGGGAGCTGCGGCTGCGCTGGATCGGTCACCGGCTGCGGGCCGAGGTGGCGGTCGTGGTGGACGGCGACGTGACGGTGCGCGAGGCCCACCGCATCGCCGTCGACGCCGAGCACGCCCTGCTGCACGCCGTGCCGCGCCTGACCGCGGCGCTGGTCCACGCCGACCCGGAACCGGCCCCGGGCGAGGCCGACCCGCATCTGCCGCTGGCCCACCACGCGGTGGCGTAGGCCGGGAGCGGTGCGGGTCAGGCGAGCCCGAGCCCTTGCAGTACCACCGCGCCCGGCAGCTCCGCGAACGCCTTGCCGGGGACCAGCAGCTTGCCGCGCCGACGGCCGCTGCCGACCAGGACGTACGGCAGGTCGACGACGGCCGCGTCCACCAGCACGGGCCAGTCGCCGGGCAGCCCGAGCGGAGTGATGCCGCCGTACTCCATGCCGGTCTCCTCCGTCGCCGTGTTCATCGCGGCGAACGAGGCCTTCCGGGCGCCGAGTTGGCGGCGCACGGCTCCGTTCACGTCGACCCGGGTCGTGGACAGGACCACGCACGCCGCCCGTGTGCTCTCGCCGCCCCGCTTGCCCGCGACGACCACGCAGTTCGCCGACCGCTCCAGCAGGTCACGGCCGTAGTGCTCCACGAACACGGCGGTGTCTGCCCACTCCGGGTCGGTGTCGACGTAGAGGATCTGTCCCGCGGGGACGCTGCCCCGCCAGTGGCGTACCGCGTCGGCGACCGGGCCGGTGAGCTCGTCGAGGCAGGCGGGAGCCGGGCGGGCGTCGTCGAAGTGCCCGATGGGTGCGCGCATGCCAGCACGCTAACAACACCGACCGCCCCGGGCCTGGCGTCTCAGGACACGGGCGGCACCGAGACGGCCATCATCATCTCCATCGGCACGCCCCCGGCGTTGCCGTACGTGTGCGGGATGTTGGCCTCGAACGAGACGCTGGCGCCCGCGGGCACGCGGTGCTCCACGCCGTCGACGGTGAGCGTCAGCTCCCCGGCCGTGACATGGAGGAGTTCGACGGTGCCGGAGGGGTGCGGGTCCGACGGGCTGCTCTCGCCGGGCATGAGGCGCCAGTCCCACATCTCCAGCGGTCCGGGCGCCTCGGTGCCCGCGAGCAGCCGGTTGTAGCTGCCGGACTCCGTGTGCCAGAGCCGTACGGCCTGCTCGGCGGGGACGATGCGGACCTTCGGGCCCTGCTCGTAGTCGAGGAGCGTGGTGATGCTGACGCCGAGCGCGTCGCCGATCTTGACGACGGTGCCGAGGCTGGGGTTGGTGCGGGCCTGCTCGATCTGGATGAGCATGCCGCGGCTGACACCTGCCCGGGCGGCGAGCACGTCCAGGGTGAAGCCGCGCACCGCGCGCCAGTGCTTGACACTGCGCGCCAGGGACTGGGTCAGCAGGTCGAGGTCCGACACATTCCGTCCAATATTCTGTATGACACAGTGCAACGGACTGCACTATGGTGTGGTTGACCTGATCGTTCACTGAACTGTACTGCGAGGCTTCCGAACGATGACAGCACTCTTCGCTCTGGCCACCAGCCTGCTGTGGGGTCTGGCCGACTTCGGCGGCGGACTGCTGGCCCGGCGCACCCCCGCGCTCACCGTGGTCGTGGTGTCGCAGTCGATCGCGGTGACCGTGCTCGGTGCGGTCGTGGTGGCGACCGGCGGCTGGAGCGAGGCGGGGCCGCAGCTGTGGTTCGCGGTCGCCGCGGGCCTCGTCGGGCCGGTGGCGATGCTCGCCTTCTACAAGGCGCTCGCACTGGGCCCGATGGGTGTGGTCTCGCCGCTGGGTTCGGTCGGCGTGGCCGTGCCGGTGGGGGTCGGTCTGGTGCTGGGCGAGCGGCCCGGCGTCCTGCAGTTCGCCGGCATCCTGGTCGCCGTCGCGGGCGTCTGCCTCGCCGGCGGCCCCCAGTTCCGCGGCGCCCCCGTGCAGCGCCAGGCCATCGCCCTGACCCTTCTCGCGGCGTTCGGCTTCGGCGCGGTGATGGCCCTGATCGCCGAGGCGTCCTCCACCCTGACGGGCCTGTTCCTCGCTCTGTTCGTGCAGCGGGTGACGAACGTCGCCGCCGGCGGAACGGCGCTGTACGTGTCGGTGCGGCGCGGGGCGCCCGCCCTCCCGGCGGACGGCTTCCCGTGGCGCTCCCTCCCGGCGCTCGCCTTCGTCGGCCTCGCGGACGTCGCGGCGAACGGCACGTACTCGATCGCCGCGCAGCACGGCCCCGTCACCGTCGCCGCCGTGCTCGCCTCGCTCTACCCGGTGGTGACGGCGGTGGCCGCGCGGGGCGTCCTGCGCGAGCGGCTGCGGGCGGTGCAGGCCGCGGGCGCGGGCCTGGCGCTGGTGGGGACGGTCCTGCTGGCATCGGGCTGAACCCGGCGGTTCAGGATCCCGGCTCAAGCTCCGCGAGCCCGGCCGCCGCGTCCTCGTCCAGCTCGGCCAGTCGCGCCGCGGTCTCCTCGTCCAGGTCCGACAGGGCGCGCAACTGGTCGGGCGTGACGCCCTCGGGTATCGGCACCGGCGGCGGGGTGCGCAGCGGCGGCTGCCAGCCGTCGGCGGGTGTCCAGCGCCGTACGACGCGGGCCGGCGCCCCCGCCACCACGGCGTGGTCGGGCACCGCGCCCCGGACGACCGCCCCGGCGGCCACCACCACGTTCCGCCCGATGCGGGCCCCGGGCAGGATGACCGCGCCGGTGCCGATCCAGCAGCCGGGCCCGATCTCCACCGGCTCCATCCGCGGCCACTGCTTGCCGATCGGCTCGTGCGGATCGTCGTAGGAGTGGTTCGTCGACGTCACGTAGACATACGGACCGAAGTAGCAGTCGCTGCCGATGGTGACCGTGGTGTCGGCGATGACGTGGCTGCCACGGCCCAGGACGACACCGTCCCCGATGCGCAGGATCGGGTCCGGGCCGAGGTCGAGGTCGGGCATCAGGCCCGCGGTGAGGGTGACCTGCTCGCCGATGATGCAGTGCGCGCCGAGATGGATCCAGGGTTCGCCGAAGACCGTGCCGAGCGGGAAGGCGAGTCTGGTACCTGTTCCCATCGCGCCGAATCGGTAGCGCCCGGGATGCTCGGCGGAGACGGAGCCCGTGCGCTGCACCCAGGCCCAGCCCGCGTGGACGACGCGCTGCGCGAGGCCGCGCCGCCAGGATGAGAACGTGTTCTTGCGCTTCGGCACGGGGTCACGGTACTCACCGGTAGCTCACCCCGCGGCGTCGGAGGCCTGTGATCTTCGCCCCACCGGGTGTCGTACGGTTTGCGCGTTGTCTACGACGTTTCTGGAGGCGGGCATGGGACAGCGGGCGATGATCACAGGTATCGGGGGCCGGGAGCCGGAGATCGACGAGACGGCGTTCGTGGCGCCGACGGCGTCGGTGATCGGGGGCGTGACGCTGGGTGCCGGGGCGAGCGTCTGGTACGGGGCCGTGCTGCGGGGCGACGTCGAGGCGATCTCGGTCGGTGCGAGCAGCAATGTCCAGGACAACTGCACGTTGCATGCCGACCCGGGGTTCCCTGTGACGGTGGGTGAGCGGGTGTCCATCGGGCACAACGCGGTGGTGCACGGTGCGACCGTCGAGGACGACTGTCTGGTCGGGATGGGGGCGACCGTGCTGAACGGTGCGGTGATCGGGGCGGGGTCGCTGGTCGCCGCGCAGGCGCTGGTGCCGCAGGGGATGGTGGTACCGGCCGGGTCGCTGGTCGCCGGGGTGCCGGCCAAGGTCAAGCGGCCGTTGACGGAGGAGGAGCGGCAGGGGATTTCCCTCAACGGCACGATGTACGCCGAGTTGGCGAAGGCGCATCGCGAGGTGCATGCGTAGGTCGCGTGCGAGCACGGGAGCGTGGGGGCTGGTCGCGCAGTTCCCCGCGCCCCTAAGGAACCTGGGCCTCCGTCACTTCCACCCTCTGGCCCGCCTTCTTCGCCTTGCGCTTGATCACCAGCATGGACGTCAGGCCCACCAGGACCGCCGCCACCAGGCCCAGCCACGAGAAGCGCTTCAGCCAGGACTCGGCGACGATGCCCACGTAGTAGATGACCGCGGTCGTGCCGCCGGCCCAGACGATGCCGCCGAGGACGTTGGCGATGAGGAACTTCCAGTAGGGCATGCGCAGCACGCCCGCGAGGGGGCCGGCGAAGATGCGCAGGAGGGCGACGAAGCGGCCGAAGAAGACGGCCCACATGCCCCACTTCTCGAAGGAGCGCTCGGCGGTGGCGATGTGCCCCTCGCTGAAGTGCTTGGGGAACTTGTTCCCCAGCCAGGCCAGCAGGGGGCGGCCGCCCTTGCGGCCGATGGCGTAGCCGATCGAGTCGCCGATGATCGCGCCGGCCGTGGCGCTGGCGCCGAGGACGACGGGGTCGATCTCGCCGTGCTGGGAGGCGAGCAGCGCGGAGGAGACCAGGATGATCTCGCCGGGCAGCGGGATGCCCAGGCTTTCCAGGCCGATGACCAGCCCCACCAGCGCGTAGACGGCGACCGCGGGTACCGTTTCGAGCCATTCCTGGACGTGCAACGCCGATTCCTTTCCCCGAGCCTCCCTGCGTGCCCGGGAAGCCTACCCGGTTACAGGACGCCTTCCGGGGCTCAGGCGTTCCACGTCCACTCGGCGACCTCGGGCAGGTCGGTGCCGTGCTCGCGGATCCAGGCGTGGTGGCGGGTGCGGGCGTCGGCCATCCGCTGGCGTACGGCCGTGGCGCGCACCGCCAGCCCCGGGACGCGGTCGATGACGTCCATGACGAGGCGGTAGCGGTCGAGGTCGTTGCGGACCACCATGTCGAAGGGCGTGGTCGTGGTGCCGGACTCCTTGTAGCCGCGCACATGCAGGTTCTGGTGGCCGGCGCGGCGGTAGGCGAGGCGGTGGATGAGCCACGGGTAGCCGTGGTAGGCGAAGATCACCGGCTTGTCGGTGGTGAAGAGGCCGTCGTACTCGAAGTCGTTCATGCCGTGCGGGTGCTCCTCCTCGGGCAGCAGCCGGGCGAGGTCGACGACGTTCACCACGCGGACCGCCAGTTCGGGCAGGTGCCGGCGCAGCAGGTGCGCGGCGGCCAGGACCTCCTGCGTGGGGACGTCACCGGCGCAGGCCAGCACCACGTCGGGCTCGCGCAGGCCGTCCTCGGTGCCGGCCCAGTCCCAGATGCCGGCGCCGCGGGCGCAGTGCACGCGGGCCTCGTCCATCGACAGCCAGTCGAAGCACGGCTGTTTCCCGGCGACGATCACGTTGACGTAGTCGCGGCTGCGCAGGGCATGGTCCGCGACGGACAGCAGGGTGTTGGCGTCCGGCGGGAGGTAGACGCGGACGACCTCGGGGCTCTTGTTGAGGATGTGGTCGACGAAGCCGGGATCCTGGTGGGAGAAGCCGTTGTGGTCCTGCCGCCACACGTGGGAGGTGAGCAGGTAGTTGAGGGAGGCGATGGGGGCGCGCCACGGCAGGCGCCGGGAGGTGCGCAGCCACTTGATGTGCTGGTTGACCATCGAGTCGACGATGTGCACGAACGCCTCGTAGCAGGAGAACAGCCCGTGCCGCCCGGTGAGCAGGTAGCCCTCCAGCCAGCCCTGGCAGAGGTGTTCGGAGAGGACCTCCATCACCCGGCCGTGCCGGTCCAGGTGTTCGTCCTCGGGCAGCGTGCCGGCCTGCCAGGTCTTGCCGCTGGCGTCGAAGACGGCCTGGAGCCGGTTGGAGGCCGTCTCGTCCGGGCCGACCAGGCGGAAGTCGCGGCGGGGCGCGGTGTCCCGCATGACCCGGGCGAGGAGGTCGCCCAGGACCCGGGTGGGTTCGTGCATCGTGGTGCCCGGCTTGTCGACCGGGACGGCGAAGTCGTCCAGGGGAGGGACCGGCAGGTCGCGGACGAGCAGTCCGCCGTTGGCGTAGGGCGTGGCGCCGAGCCGCCTGGTGCCCTCGGGAACGCAGGAGAGAACGTCGGCGACCGGTCGGCCCTCGGCGTCGAACAGCTCCTCGGGCCGGTAGGAGCGCAGCCAGGCCTCCAGCTGCCGCAGGTGTTCCGGGTTGTCGCGGACGCCGGCCAGCGGCACCTGGTGGGAGCGCCAGGTCCCCTCGACCGGCTCACCGTCCACCTCGGCCGGGCCGGTCCAGCCCTTGGGGGTGCGCAGCACGATCACCGGCCAGTGCGGGCGCTCGGTCACGTCCTCCTCTCGGGCCGCGTGCTGCGCCTCGGCGATGCGGTCGAGGGCGGTGTCCATCGCCTGGGCCATCGCGCGGTGGACGGTGGCCGGGTCGTCGCCGCTGACGTGGATCGGCTCGTGGCCGTAGCCGCGCAGGAGCGCGTCCAGCTCCGCCTCGGGCAGGCGGGACAGCACGGTCGGGTTGGCGATCTTGTACCCGTTGAGGTGGAGGATCGGCAGGACGGCGCCGTCGTGGACGGGGTCCAGGAACTTGTTGGCGTGCCAGGAGCCGGCCAGCGGGCCGGTCTCGGCCTCGCCGTCGCCGATCACGCAGGCGACCAGCAGGCCGGGGTGGTCCAGGGCGGCGCCGTAGGCGTGGGCGAGGGAGTAGCCGAGTTCGCCGCCCTCGTGGATCGAGCCGGGCACCTCCGGGGCGACATGGCTGGGCACGCCGCCGGGGAAGGAGAACTGCCGCATCAGCAGCTCCATGCCCTGCGCGTCCCGCGTCACGTCGGGGTACTTCTCGCCGTAGCTGCCCTCCAGCCAGGAGTTGGCCAGTACCGACGGTCCGCCGTGGCCCGGGCCCCAGATGCACAGGGCGTCCAGGTCACGGGCCTTGATCACCCGGTTGAGGTGGGTGTGCACGAGGTTGAGGCCGGGGGAGGTGCCCCAGTGCCCCAGCAGCCGCGGTTTGATGTGTTCGGGTCGCAGCGGCTCGGTGAGCAGGGGGTTCGCCAGCAGGTAGATCTGACCGGCCGCCAGGTAGTTGGCGGCCCGCCAGTGGGCGTCCAGGGTGCGCAGTTCCTCGTCGGTCGGTGCGGTGCTGCTGTCCTGGCGCGGGGCCTCGGGCATGAGTGACTCCCTGGGTTCTGCGACGGCCTCAGGAGGAGTACCAGTTTGTTCCGGTTCGATGCCAGGCGCCTCTCGGCCATGCGCCGTCGGAGATCCGGTACAGCCGTCTCAGCCCCGGTTGGCCCATCAAAAGGGCGGGCCCGGAGGGTCCGGTCTACGGGAGCGCAGCAGGGTGGAGCCTCGCCGCGGTAGTGGTCGCGGCCATGGCTACCTCGGCGGCCGCGGGCCCCGGTGCAGCGATGCCGGACGAGCCCGTGTCGCCGGGAACGGCCCCCGGTTCGGCCTCATCGCAGCAGTCCACCCGGGCGAACCGCGTCTCGTACCGCTGCTGGGGCAGCTCCCCGGAGCTGGTCCGCGGGGGGCCGGCCCGAGGGCCGGGCGGGGTGCCCTTCCGCGGCTGCTTCCGGTCCCGGCGGCTCTCCCCAGGGGCGTCCTGGGCCCGCTTCTCCCGGAGCTCCCCCGCACTGCCCTGGGATCCGGCCGGTTCCAGCGCCCAGCGTTGGGCCTGCGAGCCGTCGCGGTCGGTGACGATCACGTCGTGCCCCTTCCCGGGCGCCACGGCGAGTCCCCGGCCATCGCGGGGCAGGAGTTCGCCGCGCACGGTCAGGTCGTAGCGCACGACCCCTGCGTGCACCAGACAGCCCGCCGTCACGACCGAGCCCTCGGCCGGGTCGGAGTCGAGGCAGAGGGTGGGGTCGGCGGCGCTGCGCAGCATGCCGTCGTCCCGGTAGGACCACTGCGGGGACCCGGCGGAGCAGGATGTCAGCACGGCGTCGGCCCGGTCCCGACCGCCCCGGACGTCGAGGCACAGGCCGGCCTCCAGGTTGCGCAGCCGCCCCCGGCCCACCTCGGCCGGGCCGTCCGCGGATGCGGCCGAGGAGGTCCCCAGGGGGTCCGGGTCGACCGAATGGCCGCTGACCGCTCCCCATGTGGCCCGGGGGCCGGCGGTGCCGCTCTCCTCGGTCCAGCCCCGGGCGGCGAACAGGGTCGCGAGCAGCACGAGGGAGGTCAGACCGACGGCGGCGACCAGTGCCCTGGTGTGTTTCCTCGGCGCCCCGGGCCGGCCGCCCGCCGGGAGCACACGGGCGGGGAGACGGTGGCGGCCGTGGCTCGGCGGCGCGGCAAGGGCGCTCCGGCCCTCGTCGCGGCCCGGCCGTGACGCGAGGTAGCGGCGGGCGCCCCAGCCCAGCACCGTCTCGACGAGCAGATCCTCGAGTCCGCCCTCGAAATGGCTGAGTTGTTCGGCGGCGTGACGGCAGTACCGGCAGGCCATCAGGTGCCGTTGCACGTCCGGCAGCAGGGCTCCGCCGCGGCGCATCGGAACGTCGAGCAGGCGGTTGTAGTAGCGGCATTCCTGGCTCGGCGCGAGTTCCCGGTGCGCCCGCACAGTCCCCGCCCGGAATTGCTCGCGCGCCTGCGCCAGCGCCGCCGACGCGGTGCCCGGGTCGACGCCCAGCAGACCGGCCGGTACGGAAAGGGGCTCGGCCTCCACCTCCGTGTGCCAGAGCAGGCATTGGGAAGCCCCGGGAAGGGCCCGGAATGCGCGCTCGGCGAGGCGTCGCCTTTCGGGTGTCGCGGACCGTGCGGCGCGCAGACCGCGGCCCCCGACGGGTTTACGGAGTTCCGGCAGCACCTCGGAAATGCCGTCATCGGCGGCCCACTCCCCGACCGTGTCCCGCACGGCCGCGAGCAGTCGTGGGCGCAGGGCGCCGCCGCCCGGTCCGCCGAGTTCCCTGCGAAACGCGGCGGCGGCCGCCATCGACGCCGAATCGTCCGCGGAAGCGAGACAGATCACGGCGTACTCGTGGACCGCTCGCCAGTGCCGCGCCAGCAACAGCGCGACCGCGCGCGGGCCTTCGGCGGGCTCGCCGGCCCGGGCGAGGAGATTGCGGTCGGAATCCGCGGGCCGGGCCCCGGGGCGGGGAGCGTAGGGAGGGCGTGGGGGGTAGGGGGATTGCACGGAACCATTTCCTTCCAGCCGCAGGACGGCATGCGAATTGCGCGTCCGTCGGAAAGCAGGTGGGTGATTGGTGCATACCTGTGCCGCGTCAGCCGCGGACTTGACTGTGAGGCGGCTCACTTTCGCACATACGACTCACAGGTAACAAGGAGTTCGCATGACCCACGTTCAAAACGCGGGAAATTCAGATATGTTACCGGCGGTATCCGCACCGGCATTCGACAACACCGCTGCCGAGAGGCTCGACTTGTGTACGGGCAAAGGCGGTTGGTCCACGAAATCTTCAACTCCACAGCCTTCTCCCATGCGGCTCTCGGCGTGCTCTCATCTCCGCGCGCCAGCCTGGGCCGCATGAACGCCCCCCACCCTTCCGAACCGGCCGCTCCCGCCCGAACCGTCCGCAAGGCGGTCGTCCCGGCGGCCGGCCTCGGCACCCGCTTCCTGCCCGCCACGAAGGCGACGCCCAAGGAGATGCTGCCGGTCGTCGACAAGCCCGCCATCCAGTACGTCGTCGAGGAGGCGGCAGCGGCGGGACTCGACGACGTCCTGATGGTCACCGGCCGGCACAAGCGGGCCATCGAGGACCACTTCGACCACGCCTTCGAGCTGGAACAGGCGCTGGCGGCCAAGGGCGACACCGTACGACTGGACGCGGTGCGCGACCCGGCGCGGCTGGCGAGCATCCACCACATCCGGCAGGGCGACCCGCTGGGCCTCGGCCATGCCGTCCTGTGCGCCCGTCGGCACATCGGCGACCAGCCCTTCGCGGTCCTCCTCGGCGACGACCTCATCGACCCGCGCGAGACGCTGCTGAGCCGGATGCTCGACGTCCGCGACCGGCGGCTCGGCAGTGTGGTCGCCCTGATGGAGGTCCCACCGGAACAGATCCACCGCTACGGCTGCGCCGCCGTCGAGCCGACCGGTGACGAGGACGTCGTCCGCGTCACCGGCCTGGTCGAGAAGCCGGCCCCACAGCACGCCCCGAGCCGCTACGCCGTCATCGGGCGCTACGTCCTCGACCCGGCCGTCTTCGGCGTCCTGGAGCGCACCGCACCGGGCCGGGGCGGCGAGATCCAGCTGACCGACGCCCTCCAGGAACTGGCCGCGGGCGGCACCGTGCACGGGGTCGTCTTCAAGGGCCTGCGCCACGACACCGGCGACAAGGCCGACTACCTGCGCACGGTGGTGCGGCTGGCCTGCGACCGGCCCGACCTCGGGCCGGAGTTCGTGTCATGGCTCAGGGACTTCGTCGCGGAACTGGAGGACACTCACGCCGCACACCGACGCGTCGCCGCCTGAGACGGGACGAGGCCCCGGCCCGGGTTCCCCACCCCGGCCGGGGCCCCGAACACCGCAGCCCGGTCAGCCGTTGGGGCGCAGTGTCCACACCACGGTCATCTCGCCGGTCACGGCACCGTCCGCCCGCTGGATGGCAATCGTCACCGGGAACTCGGGACGCCCACCGGCGTCCAGTTCCGCGACGACCTCGCCGGCCGGGCGGCCCAGCGTGGCGGTGGCGGTCACGGGCCCCATCGCCAGCTTCCTGTAGGCGATCTCGGCACTGACGGCGAGCGGCACGGCCCGCGAGAGCTGGTCCCCGAACGCGGCCAGCACGATCGCCCCGCTCGCGGACTCCCCGAGCGTGAACATCGCACCGGCGTGCGGACCGCCCACGTGGTTGTGGTACTCGCTCTGGTCCGGCAGGGACAGCACGGCCCGCTCCGGCGTGGTCTCGAGGAACTCGAGGTTCAGGGTCCGGGCCATGGGCACCGTGGCGGCGAGCATCTCGCCGATGGACATCTGGTCTGCGCTCATGGCCGCATGTTACTCACGAGTAGAGACGACTGGCCAGGGCGGTGTGACGACCGCCGCACCGGTTGCCACCGCAACCGTCCGCGCCGTCCTGTTCCCGGGTTGCTACGTCTCCGTGCACAGGCGGTGACCGGATCCGATCGGAGCGCGGCTAGGGTTGCTGCCCATGTGGCCAGGACAGCAGCCGCCCGGGGGCGAGCAGAACCCGCAAGCGAACAACCCGTACCAGCAGCCGGGGTACCAGCAGCCGAATCCGTATCAGCAGCCGGGCTATCAGCAGCCCAATCCCTATGGGCAGCAGCCCCAGTGGGGCTCGCCCGCGCCGGCCGGTGCGCCGCAGCCCCCGCAGGGTGGTGGCGGCAACCGGACGAAGCTGGTCGCGATCATCGCCGCCACGGCGGTGGTCGTGGCGGCCGGTGTCACCGGCTTCCTGGTGCTCGGCGGCGACGAGAGCGACACGGCGGACGGGAAGAACGACAAGAAGCCGGCCCCGACCGTCTCCAAGGAAACCCCCGAGGAGCCGAGCGCCTCCGCCTCGGAGGACAACCCGCGCGGCGGTGAGGCGGAGAAGGCGACCATCCCGGGCTGGAAGGTCGTCGTCAACACGCGCTTCGGCACCGAGTTCGACGTCCCCGCCGACTGGGAGATCGAGACACCCGGTACGAGTGTGGGCTTCGAGTGGGAGAAGAAGGACGGTGAGCTGGACCGCACCACCGTCACCGCCCCCGCCTACCTGAAGTCCAAGTGGTGCACGAGCGACCCCGACAAGGACGGCCGCGAGGAGGACACCGCCCTGGTCACCGCCGGCACCCGCGGTGAGGACGGCGCGAAGACCACGGACGAGGCGGCCGAGACCCGCGTACCGTGGTGGATCTTCGGCGGCTACACCCAGCCCGACAAGAAGAGCGTCAAGTACACCAAGCCCAAGCCGTACACCACCAAGTCGGGCATCAAGGGCAGTGTCGCCACGGCGCACTCGGAGAACACCCCCCAGAACGGCAAGTGCGACAGCGAAGGCAAGGCGATCACCTTCGCCTTCAAGAACGGCGCCGGGGACTTCGTCACCTGGAACCTGTTCGGCGCCAAGGGTGTCAAGGACGAGCTGTCCGAGGCGACCGTCCAGAAGATCCTGAGCACGGTGCGCCTCACCAAGGAGCCGCCCAACGGGGCGTGACGGGCAGGGGGCCGTCAGAATCCGTTTGGCAAGCCGGCCCCTCCCCGGCGATAGTCGGCCGGTGACGTCCCCCACCGCCTCCTCGCGATTCCCCCGCCGACCCGCCTGGGCGGGCCGCAACTACTCCCTGCTGACGGCGGCCGCGGTCGTCACCAACCTGGGCAGCCAGGGAGCCCTGGTCGCGGCGGCGTTCGCCGTCCTGGAGACGGGCGGTGACGGCGGGGACGTCGGTCTGGTCGCCATGGCGCGGACGCTCCCGCTGGTGCTGTTCCTGCTGATCGGCGGCGCCGTCGCGGACCGGCTGCCTCGGCACCACGTGATGGTCGCGGCCAACGCCCTGAACTGCCTCTCGCAGGCCGTCTTCGCCGCCCTGGTGCTGACCGGCGACCCCCGGCTGTGGCAGATGATGCTGCTCGCCGCCCTGGGCGGCACCGGGCAGGCCTTCTTCGGCCCGGCCGCCGAGGGCATGCTGATGTCCTCGGTCGAGGGCGAACAGGCGGGCCGGGCGTTCGCGGTGTTCCGGATGGCGATGCAGGGCGCGGCGCTGGGCGGTGCCGCGCTCGGCGGTGCCATGGTCGCCGTGATCGGTCCCGGCTGGGTGCTCGCGGCGGACGCGGCGGCCTTCGCCGTCGCCGGGTTGCTGCGGGCCTTGCTCGACGTCGGTCACATCCCGCCGCGCACGCCCGGCGGCGGGTTGCTCGCCGATCTGCGGGACGGCTGGCGGGAGTTCTCCGGGCGGCCCTGGCTGTGGGCCGTCGTCGTCCAGTTCTCCATCGCCAACGCGGTCGTCGCCGCCGCCGACGCCGTCTACGGCCCGCTCGTCGCCCGCGACCATCTCGGTGGCGCGGGCCCATGGGGTCTCGCCCTGGGGGTGTTCGGGGCCGGCACGGTCGCCGGAGCCGTACTCATGACCCGCTGGAAACCCCGCCGTCTGCTCTTCGCCGGCACCCTCTGCGTCTTCCCCCTGGCCCTGCCCTCGGCAGCGCTCGCCGTGCCGGTGCCCCTCGGTGTCCTGTACGTGGTGATGTTCGTCGCCGGCGCGACGGTGGAGGTGTTCGGCGTGTCCTGGATGACCGCCCTGCACCAGGAGATCCCCGAGGACAAGCTCTCCCGCGTCTCGGCGTACGACTGGTTCGGCTCCGTCGCGCTGGTGCCGCTCGCCACGGCGGCGGCCGGCCCCGCGGAGGAGACCTTCGGCCGCACGGCGGCCCTGTGGGGCTGCGCCGGTATGGTCGTCCTGGTCACGGCGGCCGCGCTGTGCGTACCGGACATACGCAACCTGCGGCGCAGGACCACGCACGTCACGCGCGGCGGGGCCACCGGGAGCGAGTCAGCCGATACCGAACGCCCCGTCGGGGGGCTCGGGTGACGGCACGGCGTCCTCGTCCCGCACCGCCCGCGCGCCACCGATGAACTCCCGCAGGGCGGTGCCGTGTTCGACCCGGGCGGGAAAGGCGTCGGCTGCGGTGAGCCGCGCCAGGGCGGCGACGTCGACGGGTCGGCGCCCGGCGACGAGCACGGCGTTCCCGAACCGGCGCCCCCGCAGCACCCCCGGCTCGGCGATCAGCGCGAGCTCCTCGAACACGGTGCCCAGAGTGGCGAGTTGCGACCGCAGAAAGGCGAACGGCGCGGAGTCGGGCAGGTTCGCGAGGTAGCACCCGCCGTCCCGCAGCACCCGCGCGGCCTCACGGACGTACTCGACGGACGTCAGATGCGCCGGCACCCGCGACCCGCCGAACACATCGGCCACGATGACGTCCGCCGAGTCCGAGGCACCGTTTTCCAGCCACCCCCGGGCATCCGCCGCATGCAGAGTGACACACGTTCCCTCCGGCAACGGCAGATGCTCGGCCACCAGCTCCAGCAGCCCCCGGTCGACCTCGACGACGTCCTGCCGGGACCCCGGCCGGGTCGCGGCCACGTACCGGGGCAGGGTCAGCGCGCCCCCACCCAGATGCAGCACGTCCAGCGCGGCCCCCGGCTCCCCCACCACGTCCAGCACATGCCCGAGCCGCCGCGCGTACTCGAACTCCAGATGCGTCGGATCGTCCAGATCGACGTAGGACTGCGGCGCCCCGTCGACGGTCAGCAACCAGGCACGCTCCCGATCGATGTCGGGCATCAGCTTGGCAAACCCGTGATCGACGGACCGGGCGACGGGTACGGGCTCGTTCACCCCTTCATTGTGCCTGGCCGACAACGCCCCCAAGGGGCGCGGGGCTGTGCTGGTCTGCGGCTCCGCCGCGCGGGCGCGACCAGCCACAACGACCCCGCAGTCCCCCACCACCTCAACCCACCACGGTCACGGTCCCCGCCCCCACAGTCCGTCCACCCTCACGAATGGCGAACCCGAGCCCCGGCTCCAACGGCACCTCCCGCCCCAACTCCACAGTCATGGCAACCGTGTCACCGGGCCGAGCCACCCCCACCTCACCGAGGTCGACGACCCCCACCACATCCGCGGTCCGGATGTAGAACTGCGGCCGGTACCCACTGGAAACCGGCGTCGTACGCCCACCCTCACGCGCGGACAGCACGTACACCTGCGCGGAGAACCGCCGCCGCGGCTTCACACTCCCCGGCGCGGCCACCACATGTCCCCGCCGGACGGCATCCCGCGGCACCCCCCGCAACAGCAAGGCGACGTTGTCCCCGGCCTGCGCCTCCTCCATCGGCTTGCCGAAGGTCTCCAACCCGGTCACCACGGTCTCGACGCCCGCCCCGAGCACCTCCACCCGGTCACCGACCCGCACCACACCCCGCTCCACCGCACCGGTCACCACGGTCCCCCGGCCGGTGATGGTCAGCACGTTCTCGACGGACAGCAGGAACGGCGCGTCCAGATACCGCTCCGGCATCGGCACGTACGTGTCCACCGCGTCGAGCAGCGCCTCGATCGACGCCGTCCAGCGCGGGTCCCCCTCCAGCGCCTTCAGACCCGAGACGCGTACGACGGGTACGGAGTCACCGCCGTAGCCGTGCGCGGTGAGCAGGTCGCGAACCTCCAGCTCGACCAGGTCGGTCAGCTCCTCGTCGCCCGCGTCGGCCTTGTTGAGGGCGACCACGATGTGGTCGACACCCACCTGCCGGGCGAGCAGCACGTGTTCGGCGGTCTGCGGCATGATCCCGTCGAGGGCGGAGACGACGAGGATCGCCCCGTCGAGCTGCGCCGCGCCGGTGACCATGTTCTTGACGTAGTCGGCATGGCCCGGCATGTCGACGTGGGCGTAGTGCCGGGTGTCGGTCTCGTACTCCACGTGCGCGATGTTGATGGTGATGCCGCGCGCCGCCTCCTCGGGCGCCCGGTCGATCCGGTCGAACGGCACGAACGCGCCGGTGCCGCGGTCGGCGAGGACCTTGGTGATGGCGGCCGTCAGGGTGGTCTTGCCATGGTCGACATGGCCCATGGTGCCGATGTTGAGATGCGGTTTCGTACGGACGTAGGCCGTCTTGGACATGGCTGTACCTCGAAGCGTCTAGTCAT
The DNA here is from genome assembly GCF_040612515.1 of Streptomyces sp. NPDC006372. Taxonomy (NCBI): domain Bacteria; kingdom Bacillati; phylum Actinomycetota; class Actinomycetes; order Kitasatosporales; family Streptomycetaceae; genus Streptomyces; species Streptomyces sp. NPDC006372. The sequence continues at coordinate 70,620 of NZ_JBEXQJ010000026.1, forward strand.
GAAGTGGGACCCCGAGGACTTGCCCGACCCTCCCCTTGCGGGGTCCGCCGGACGAACCGGAGAGGGTCAGCTTCGGGCGCCGTCGGTGAAGGCGGTGAGATCGACGGCAGCCTTCGGGGCATCCGTGACCACGGATGCTGCGAGGGCGAAGGCGTGCCGGAACATGACGTCGATCATCGCCGACGCTTTACCCCACGTCGAATGGTTTTCGGCGGCTTCGGCGCGGGGTCGCGCACGGCCGGCTGTGACGCTCGTGAGACGAACCATACGGCGATCACACACATTTGTCGGTTAGTGTCACCGGATGCTCGATGCCACCACCCGCTCTGGGGGCACCGCCACGGCCTCTCCCCGGGCCACCGCCGCGGAGCTCGCCGTCGCCGTTCCCCCGGCCACGACCGCCTCGCCCGTCGCATCCACCGGTTTCGCCGCCCGCTGCGTGAGAGTCCTGCTGTCTCCGTGGTCGCGGCTCTCCCTGCTCGTCGCACTGCTCGCCGCGGGTGCCTGCACGGTGCTGCTGTTCGAGCCGCAGCGGCTGCTGACGCAGGGCTGGCCTCCGCAGCTCGGCGGGGCCGCGGCGGCGTTGGTGTTCACGGTGGCGTACGGCGTGTGCACCGTGGCGTTCGTGCCGAGGCCGCTGCTGAACCTGGCGGCGGGCGCGCTGTTCGGTTCGCAGCTGGGGCTCGGCGTGTCCCTGGCCGGCACGGTGCTCGGTGCCGGGATCGCCTTCTGTCTCGGCCGGGCGCTGGGCCAGGACGCCCTGCGGCCGCTGCTGCGCGGGCGCTGGCTGCAGGCCGTGGACGGGCAGCTCAGCCGGCACGGGTTCCGGTCGATGCTGGCGGTGCGGCTGTTCCCGGGTGTGCCGTTCTGGGCCGCGAACTACTGTGCCGCCGTCTCCCGCATGGGCCTGCTGCCGTTCCTGCTGGCGACGGGGCTCGGCTCGATCCCGAACACCGCCGCGTACGTCGTCGCCGGCGCCCGTGCCTCGGCCCCGACGTCCCCCGCGTTCCTGATCGCCCTGGCCTGCATCGCGCTGCCCGCGCTGGCGGGCGTGGTGGTGGCCTGGCGCAAGCGGCACCGCCTGCGCCAGCTCTGACGAAGCGTTACGCCCGTCCGGCTCACACCGTCTCGAGCACCATGGCGTTGGCGAGCCCGCCCGCCTCGCACATGGTCTGGAGCGCGTACCGGGCGCCGCGTTCCCGCATGGCGTGCACCAGGGTCGTCGTCAGACGGGTCCCGCTCGCACCGAGGGGATGCCCGAGCGCGATGGCCCCGCCGTGCACGTTGACCCGGGCGAGGTCGGCGCCGGTCTCCTGCTGCCAGGCCAGCACGACACTGGAGAACGCCTCGTTGACCTCGAACAGGTCGATGTCGTCGAGCGTCAGCGACGCCCTGCGCAGCACCTTCTCGGTCGCCGGGATCACGCCCGTCAGCATCAGCAGCGGGTCGGAGCCGGTGACGGCGAAGCTGTGCAGCCGCGCGAGCGGGCGCAGCCCGAGCCGGGCCGCGGTCTCGCTCGACGTGATGAGCACGGCCGAGGCGCCGTCGTTGATCGGGCTGGCGTTGCCCGGCGTGACGTTCCACTCGATCTGCGGGAACCGTTCGGCGAAACCGGGGTCGTAGTAGGCGGGCTTGAGCCCGGCGAGGATCTCGGTGGTGCTGCCCGGCCGTACGCACTCGTCGCGTGTGACGCCCTCCAGGGGCGCGACCTCGGCGTCGAAGAGCCCGTTCTCCCAGGCCGCTGCGGCCTTCCCGTGCGAGGAGACGGCAAAGGCGTCCATCTGCTCCCGGGAGATGGACCACTTGGCGGCGATCAGCTCGGCGCTGATGCCCTGCGGCACGAGTCCCTCGGGGTAGCGTTCCGCGATCCCGGGCCCGAAGGGGTCCTTGCCGGGAGGCACGTTCGACCACATCGGCACCCGGCTCATCGACTCGACCCCACAGGCCACGACGAGGTCGTACGCGCCCGAGAGGACGCCCTGGGCGGCGAAGTGCACGGCCTGCTGGGAGGAGCCGCACTGGCGGTCCACCGTGGTGGCGGGGACGGATTCCGGCAGGCCGGCCGAGAGGGCGGCGTAGCGGGTGGTGTTCATGGCCTGCTCGCCGACCTGGTCGACGGTGCCGCCGATGACGTCGTCGATCAGCGCCGGGTCGCAACCGGAGCGCTCGACGAGGGTGCGCAGGGTGTGGGCGAGGAGTTCGACCGGGTGGATGTGCGCGAGGGCGCCGTTCGGTTTGCCCTTGCCGATGGGGGTGCGTACGGCTTCGACGATCACTGCGTCACGCATGGGCGGGCCTCCGTGGCTACCAGTGAGTAGGAAATCCGAACTCACCGTAACCCGCTGAGTTGGAAATTCCAACCCTCTCCTAGACTGGCCTCCATGGCCGCCACCAAGGACCCGCGCCCCTGTTCCATCGCCGACACCCTGGCGCTCGTCGGCGAGAAGTACTCCCTGCTCGTGCTGCGGGAGGTGTGCCTCGGCAACGGCCGCTTCGACCAGCTGGTGCGCAACATCGGCGCACCCCGTGACATCCTCGCCACCCGGCTGCGCCGGCTCGTCGACGCCGGGATCCTGGACAGGCAGCCGTACAGCGAGCGGCCGCAGCGCTTCGAGTACCGGCCCACCCGGGCCGGACTGGAACTGGAGCCGGTACTGATGACCCTGATGGCGTGGGGCGACCGCCATCTGCGGACGGACGGCGACCGGCCGATGATCCTCGACCACTCCTGCGGCCAGGCGCTCGCCCCGGTCGTCACCTGCCGGGCCTGCGGAGACGAGGTGCGCCACGAGGACCTCACGGCCCGCCCCCAGACGCCCGGCTGGTCGGTGACCGGACCCACGGCGGCCTGAGCCGGACCCGTCGTGCGCACGGCCGGCTTCCAAACCCCTGTGTACGGGCGGTCACCCGGGGGCGCTACGCTTCCCCCTCGGCACATCTGATTCCCCGCTCATCACACAGGGCGGTCCGGTGTGCCCGTCGTCCATTCCACGATCGGCACTTGGACTCCGCTACCTCATGTCTTGGTTCGAATCACTCATCCTCGGACTCGTCCAGGGGCTGACCGAGTTCCTCCCCGTCTCCTCCAGCGCGCACCTGCGGCTGACGGCGGCCTTCTCGGGCTGGGAGGACCCGGGCGCGGCCTTCACGGCGATCACGCAGATCGGCACCGAGGCCGCCGTGCTGATCTACTTCCGCAAGGACATCGGGCGGATCCTGTCGGCGTGGACCCGCTCGCTCACGAACAAGGAACTGCGCGGCGATCCCGACGCGCGGATGGGCTGGCTCGTCATCGTCGGCTCGATCCCGATCGGTGTGCTCGGTGTGACGCTCAAGGACCAGATCGAGGGACCGTTCCGCGACCTGCGGATCACCGCGGCCATGCTGATCGGCATGGGCATCGTCCTGGGCGTCGCCGACCGGCTCGCGGCCCGCGACGAGGCCGGCGGCCGGCACCGCGCGCCCAAGCAGCGCAAGGCCCTGGAGGACCTGGGCGTCCGGGACGGCCTGATCTACGGCGTCTGCCAGGCCATGGCGCTCATCCCGGGCGTCTCCCGCTCCGGCGCCACCATCAGCGGTGGCCTGTTCATGGGCTACACGCGCGAGGCCGCGGCCCGCTACTCCTTCCTGCTCGCCATCCCCGCGGTGCTCGCCTCCGGCGTCTTCGAGCTGAAGGACGCGACGGAGGGCGGCCATGTCTCGTGGGGGCCGACGATCTTCGCGACGATCGTCGCGTTCGTGGTGGGTTACATGGTGATCGCCTGGTTCATGAAGTTCATCACCACCAAGAGCTTCATGCCGTTCGTGTGGTACCGGATCGCGCTCGGCATCCTCATCATCGTCCTGGTCACGATGGGTGCGCTGAGTCCGCACGCGGCCGAGTCGGCGGGCTGACGACGGCGCCGTGTGATCCGGCTCTCGTGACCAACCGCATAGGGATCGGGTAGCCGTCCGGTAGCGGGCTGTCAGTGGCTGCCCCTAGGCTTGTCCGCATGTCCCCCGATTCCGTGACCCCTGGTTCCGTGCGTTCCGCCGTCGAGGTCAACGAGGAGATCCGCGCGCTGTGGCGGCGCACGGGCGGCATCCTGTCGGCCGAAGAGCGCGCGGAGTACGAGCTGCTCGTCGTCGAGTGGGCCGCCGCGATCCGCGGCGGCGTCGTCAAGGCGGCCTGACCGGCCCTGCCCGCCGTGCCTAGGCGCGCAGCCGCGCCAGCACCTCATCGTCGACGTGGAAGGGCCGCTCTTCGGGCAACAGCCCGGCGGCCGCGTCGAGTTCACCCGCCCGCACCAGCGCATGAACCTCGGCGGCCAGCGGCGTGACGTCCTCGATCCCCACGATCCACTCGTCCGCGTACCGCGCCGCCGCCTCCCCCGCGAGCCCCAGCTGAAGCGACCGGTACGGCAGCGGCTCGAGCCGCAGATCCCGTTCCGGATCCCACTGCACCCGCGCGGGTGCCTGCCTCAACTGCCGCTTCCAGGCGGCCTGGTCCCCGTGCAGGTCGGGGACGTGGTGGGACAGGCAGGCGTTGCGCAGCGCCCAGAGGAAACCGTCCCGGCTGATCTCGACCGCCAGGACCGTCTCCCGGGCCCTCCTTCGTGCCCCAGCCGCAGCGGTACATCATCCACAGGAACGACGGCTTGATCCATGTCATGCGGTCGCGCTTCCAGGACGCCGGGAAGCGACCGTCGCGGGCGGCGGGGCCGCCGATCTCCGGGCGGTAGGCCTGGTAGACGGTGATCGTGGAGTCGGTGTGGCGGGCGCGGATACGGAATCGCGGTTCTTGTCGATCGTTCACGAAGGACAGGCTGGGCCCCGGGAGCCCCCGGCGGCCACCGAATATCACGCACGGCTCTTGGCTGGGCACCGCCCATGCCCAACACTGAGCCGATGACGCAGCGCGTGGAGCTCGCCACCGTGAGAGACCGGCTGGCCGTCGACGGGATGATCACCGACTACGCGGTCGCCGTCGACGACGGGGACTGGGAGGCGTACCGCAATCTGTTCGCCCCGGAGGGGCGCGCCGACTACCGCTCGGCCGGCGGTATCGAAGGCGAGGCCGCGGCGGTCGCCGCGTGGCTCGCCGAGAGCCTGCGATCGTTCCCGATGCGGCAGCATCTGATCGTCAACCGGCGCGTGCGGTTCGGAGTCTGGGAGCAGGACACCGGCGACACTGCGCGGGTCCAGGCCGACTACGTCAATCCCATGGCCACGTCCGGGCCCGCGCCCGACTTCGTGTGCGGTGGCCGGTACGCCTTCGCGCTGCTGCGCACGGACGACGGCTGGCGACTGAGCGAGGTGGTCGTACGGGAGAAGTGGCGGCGCCTCCCCGAGCGGCATTAGGCACCTGTGATCCACTGACCCGGCGTCCGCTGTCCTAGATCGTCCGCAGGGCGCACACTGGAGGCACCCGCGGGGTAGGAGGCGCCTATGAAGACGCTCGGCCACTGGCTCGCCTCCCCCCGGCGCCGCTCGGCCGCCGCGGCGGTCGCGGGCGCCCTGCCCGTCCTTGCCTTTCCCGCTCCGTCCCTGTGGTGGTGCGCCTACATCGTCCTGGTCCCCTGGCTCCTGCTGCTGCGCACCGCGCCGACCGGGAAACGGGCGGTGTACGAGGGCTGGTGCGGCGGCTTCGGCTTCATGCTGGCCATGCACCACTGGCTGCTGCCGAGCCTGAACGTGTTCACGTTCGTCATCGCCGCCCTGCTCGGCGCGCTGTGGGCCCCGTGGGGCTGGCTGGTGCGCCGTCTGCTCACGGGCGTCCCCTCGCCGGCCCAGGTCGCGGGCGCGCTGCTGGTGGTGCCGTCGGGCTGGCTGGGCGCCGAACTGATCCGTTCCTGGCAGGGCCTCGGCGGGCCCTGGGGCATGCTCGGCTCCAGTCAGTGGCAGGTCGAGCCGGCGCTGCGGCTGGCCTCGGTGGGCGGGGTGTGGCTGCTCAGTTTCCTGGTCGTCGCCGTCAACGTCGCGGTGACCGTGCTCGTGGCGGTCCGGCAATCCCGTGTGCCCGCCGTGGCCGGCATCGTCGCCACGGCTGCGGCCACGTCGGCCGCCTGGACGCTCTCGCCCCGCCCCACCGTCGACGGCCATCTCCGGATCGCCGTCGTCCAGCCGGGCGTCATCGACGGCCCGGACCGCCGGCTCGCCCGCGAGGAACAGCTCACCCGCCGCCTCGCCGGCCAGGACGTCGACCTGATCGTCTGGGGTGAGAGCAGCGTCGGTTTCGACCTCGGGGACCGGCCCGACCTCGCCCGGCGGCTCGCGGACCTGTCCCGTGCGACGGGCGCGGACATCATGGTCAACGTGGACGCCCGGCGCTCCGACGTGCCGGGCATCTACAAGAGCTCGGTCCTGGTCGGCCCGGACGGCCTGACCGGTCAGCGGTACGACAAGATGCGGCTCGTCCCGTTCGGCGAGTACATCCCGGCCCGCTCCCTGCTCGGCTGGGCCACCTCCGTCGGCAAGGCGGCGGGCGAGGACCGCAGGCGCGGCTCGCAACAGGTCGTGATGAATGTGGGAGACCGGCTGCGCGTCGGCCCGATGGTGTGCTTCGAGACGGCTTTCCCCGACATGACCCGCCACCTCACCCGGGAAGGCGTCGACGTGCTGATCGGCCAGTCGTCGACGTCGACATTCCAGCACAGCTGGGCCCCCGAGCAGCACGCATCCCTGGGCGCCCTGCGCGCCGCCGAGACCGGCCGCCCCATGGTGCACGCGACGCTCACCGGGGTCTCCGCCGTCTACGGCCCGAGCGGGCAGCGCGTCGGCCCGTGGCTCGGCACGGACGCCTCGGCCGCTCAGATCTACGCGGTCCCCCTCGCCCACGGCACCACGCCCTACGTCCGCTACGGCGACTGGACGGTGCACGCGGCGATGCTGGTCCTCGCCCTGTGGGCGGCCGGCGAGGGCGTCCGGACCCTGCGGCTCAGGCGGGCCGCTCCAGAACCGCACGTACCACCCGTTCGCACAGTTCGTGGGTCTCCAGCGCGTCCCGGGCGCTGAGTACCCGGCCCGTGCGCACGGCGTCGAGGAAGGCCAGCACCGCCTGCTCGATCCCGCGCTGCCGGGCCACCGGCACCCAGTCCCCGCGCCGTCGCACGGTCGGCTGGCCCTTGTGGTCGACGACCTCGGCGAGGTTGATCACCTGCCGCTTGGTGTCCTGCCCGGACACCTCCAGGATCTCCTCGGCCGAACCGCTGAGCCGGTTCATCACGCCGAGTGCGGTGAAGCCGTCCCCGGCGAGCTGGAGCACCAGGTGGTGCAGCAGGCCGTCGCGGACCCGGGCACGCACGGTCACGTCGTCGACCGCCCCGGGCACCAGGAACCGCAGGGTGTCGACGACGTGGATGAAGTCGTCGAGGATCATCGTGCGCGGCTCCTCCGGCAGCCCGATGCGGTTCTTCTGCATCAGGATCAGCTCGCGAGGGTGGTCGGCGCACTGGGTGTAGCCGGGGGCGTGCCGCCGGTTGAAGCCGACGGCGAGGCTCACGTCCCGCTCCTCGGCGAGCTCGACCAGCCGCACGGAGTCGTCGAGTGCGTAGGCGAGCGGCTTGTCGACGTACGTCGGGACGCCCGCCTCCAGCAACCGCGTCACGATCTCCGGGTGCGCGACGGTGGGGGCGTGCACGAAGGCGGCGTCGAGGTCGGCCGCGAGCAGGGAGTCGAGGGTGGTGTGCCGCCGCTCCCCGGGGATGTGCAGCCCGTCGGCGACCCGGGCGAGCGTGGCCGGCGTACGGGTCTGAAGGTGCAGCTCGGTCCCGGGCTGGAAGGCGAGGACCGGCAGGTAGGCCTTCTGCGCGATGTCGCCGAGTCCGATGCAGCCGACCTTCACGGGGTGTTCTCCTCTAACGGTTTCCTGCCGGGGCCTGTCCGGAAGCATACGGGTGCTGCGGGGGCCGCCAGTCGGCGATGCCGTCGAAGCCGCGCAGGAACAGGGCGGGCCCGGTCTTGGACAGCGCGGCCACGGCGTTGTCGCGTACGACGGTCCCCGCACGGCTGGTCATGAGGTTGAGACGGGCCACCTTCACGGCCTGGCGTGCGACGGCGGTCGTGCGGGGCAGCCGGGCGGCGGTGTAGGCGGGGAGGTCGTCGCAGTGGTGGGCGAGGACGACCGCGTCCTCGATGGCCTGGTTGCCGCCCTGGCCCAGCGTCGGTGGCATGGCGTGCGCGGCGTCGCCGACCAGGGCGACCCGGCCGAGGTGGTGGGCGGGCAGGGGTTGGGCGAGGTGATGGACGTCGTGGCGCAGGACGTCCTCGGGGCGGGCGGCGGCGAGCACGGCGGGGATCGGGTCGTGCCAGTCGCCGAAGCGGCGCAGCAGCTCGGCCCGCTCGTGGTCGGGGGCGCTGCCGCCGGCGGGTGTCACGGCGGCGGCGTAGGCGTAGACACGGCCGTCCTTGAGCGGGTGGGTGCCCCAGATGTGGCCCCTGCCCCAGGTCTCGTGGGAGGCGAACTCGGCGCCGGGGACGGGGATCACGACCCGCCAGGTGGTGAACCCGGAGTAGACGGCTCCGGGGTGGCCGGGGAAGAGCGCGTGGCGTACCGCGGACCGGACGCCGTCGGCGGCCACCACCAGGTCGGCCTCCAGCTCGCCGTCCGCGGTGGTGACTCGGGCCGGCCGGTCGGTGTCGCCGTGGTCGGTGAGGGTCGCGGCGCCGGCCGTGCGGACGGTGCCGGGCGGGAGCTGCGCGGCCAGGTGCTCGATGAGCGTGGCGCGGTGCAGCAGCACGAGCGGGCCGCCGAAGCGTTCGGCGGCGGCGTCCGCGGAGGAGCGCGAGAGCCACCGCCCGCTCGGTGTGCGCAGCCCGCCGTCCCCCGCCCAGGCCGCGAGGGCGCGGATCGTGTCGCCGAGGCCGATGACGTCCAGCGCCCGCAGCGCGTTGGGGGCGAGCGAGATGGCCGCGCCCACCGGCCGCAGCGAGGGGGCTCGCTCCAGCACGGTGACGTGCCGGCCGCGCCGGTGCAGGGCGGCCGCCGCGGTCAGGCCTCCGATGCCGCCGCCGATCACGACGATCCGCTCGGACCGTGCCATGACTCCTCCTCCGGGCCAGGGACTGACCATCCGTGCAACTACACCTGTAGTTCGCCATCGACGTTACTACACCCGTAGTGAGACCGGTAGCGTGAGCACCATGTCCGTACGCGCCGCCGGCCCTTCCCGCTCCGACCTCGTCGCCGACGCGGCCCTCGCCCTGCTCGCCGAGCGCGGGATGCGGGGCCTCACGCACCGGGCGGTCGACGAGGCCGCCGGTCTGCCCCAGGGCTCCACGTCGAACCTCGCGCGGACCCGGCAGGCCCTGCTGGAGCTGGCGGTGCGGCGGCTGGCCGACCGCGAGGCACGGGTGCTGGCGCTGCACGAGATGCCCGGCCCCCGGTCCGGCACCGACTCCCTCGCCGACGCACTGGCCCTGGCGACCCACCGCGCCCTGACGAGCAACCGCGCCCTGACGCTCGCCCGCTACGAGCTGGCCCTGGAGGCGACGCGCCGCCCCGAGCTGAGGGCCTGTTTCGACGCGACCGGCGCCCGCTTCCGGGACCAGCTCGCCGCCCTGGCCACCGGGATGGGCTCGACGGATCCGGCCCGGCACACGCTGTCGCTGATCGCGTGGGCGGACGGGCTGATGTTCAGCTGCGTCGCGGGGTCGTTCGGTGCCGAGGTGCCGAGCCTGGCAGAGGTCCGGGCCGGGCTGCGGGAACTGCTGGCCGGGATGGCCAGGGCCTGAAAAAGCCGTGGTGCCGTACGAGGTGCTGGGAAAGGATGCGGCCATGACGACCGAACGCCACATGCCTGACCCGACCGCCGACGAACGCACCATGCTGGAGGGGTGGTTGGAGTACCACCGGCAGACCCTCGCCTGGAAGTGCGAGGGTCTGAGCGACGAACAGCTCCGGTCCGCCGCGGCGGAGCCCTCCGAGCTGACCCTGATGGGGCTGGTGCGGCACATGGCGGACGTGGAGCGGAGCTGGTTCCGCCGGGTCCTGACGAACGAGGACGCGGCCCCGATCTACTTCAGCGACGAGGACCTCGACGGCGAGTTCCACCTGACCGAGGCGGACACCTATGAGGAGGCGTACGCCACCTGGCAGGCCGAGATCGAGACCGCCCGCCGCAACGCGGCCCGCTTCGGCCTGGACGACCTCTCCGAGGGCAAGCACCGGCGCACCGGCGAGCAGTTCAATCTGCGGTGGCTCTACACCCACATGATCGAGGAGTACGCGCGGCACAACGGCCACGCCGACCTGATCCGTGAGCGCATCGACGGCTCGACCGGCTACTGACGTCACCCGCGGCACACCGACGGCCTCCGTACGGGGCGCGAGATCACCCGTGCGGGGCATCCTCCGCCTGTCCGCTGCCCCACCGGGGGCCGGACGCAGCAGAGTGGCGCGGGTGCATCGAACGACGACCACCGCGACGCTCCTGGTGACCGTGGCTGTCTCGGCCCTGTCCGGTTGTATGACGGTCCAGCGCCCCTCCGTTCCCGGCCCGCCGACGGCACCGTCCCGGCCGTCGGCGCCGCGGTCGGAGGGGGCGTCGGAGACCCAGGTCGTGCAGGCACCGGCCCGAGAGGCCCTCGAACTCATCGAGACGTCCCGCAGCCCGGAGCCGGCCGCGTCCGAGCCCCGCCCGGCCGCCCCCGCGGCGGCCTCGCCGGAGCGGACCGTGCCGTCCGGACACCGCGACCACCGCCCGCGCCCGGTCCGGCCGGAGCCGCGCGAGCCGAGCCCGCGCAGCCCGCACCGGCAGCCTGTCGACGTCCCCGACGTCTCGGGCCGGGTACGGCAGGACGTCCAGAAGAACGTTCCGAACAACGCGGACGTCTGTGCGCTGGGCAGGCGCTACGGAGGGTGGCCGGCGGACAGCCCGCAGGCGACCATCTGCCGCGACGCCTACGGACGTTGACTCCCCTGGGTCAGGGCCGCTGCCGCGGCGGCGTCCACGCCCCTCCGTCGCCCTCTCCCAGCCGGGCCTCCCACCGTCGGATGGCGGCCCGTACACCCTCCCCGTAGCTGTCGTCGGCGAGGTCGGCGGCAGCCCTGCTGGCCCGCCGCAGATGGGTGCGGGCGGCATCGCACTGACCGAGTCCGGCGTAGTCGGCGGCCAGGCTCAGGTGCAGGGAGGGGTAGAAGGCGCGCACCGCGAGCGCCTCTTCCCGGGAGGCGGGACCGCCACCGGCGATCTCCTCCACCGCCGTCAACGCGCGCAGGTCCCAGGCCAGTTCGTCCGCGGGGTCGTCCTGCGTGTCGGCCAGGTAGTGGGCGAGGGTGCAGCGGTACAGCGGGTCACCGTGCTCCCCGAGCTCCGCCCACAGGTCCAGGAAGCGCCGCCGGGCCTCCTCCCGGTCTCCCGCGTGGTGCAGGATCACGACCTGCCCGATCCGCGTCAGCACGGCATCCGCCGCCGCCTGCCCCTGCCGCTCCGCCACCACGCCCTCCGCACGCTCGGCCGCTGTCTCCTCCCGACGCTAACCGCAGAACGGGAGGATCCGGCTCAGGCCGCTCCGTACGCCGCCGGCGGGGCGGCGATCGGTGCCGGCCCTCAGCCCAGGTTCGGAATCGTCCAGTCGATGGGTTCGTGGCCCTGGGCCGCCACCGCGGCGTCGATCTGCGTGAACGGCCGGGAACCGAAGAACTTCTTCGCGGACAGGGGCGAGGGGTGTGCGCCCTTGACCACCACGTGCCGGGTCTCGTCGATCAGCGGGAGCTTCTTCTGCGCGTAGTTGCCCCACAGCACGAACACCGCCGGGTCGGGCCGGCCCGCCACGGCGCGGATGACCGCGTCGGTGAACTTCTCCCAGCCCCGGCCCTTGTGCGAGTTCGCCTCGCCGCCACGGACCGTGAGCACCGCGTTGAGCAGCAGGACGCCCTGCTGGGCCCACGGCATGAGATAGCCGTTGTCCGGGAGGGGGGTACCCAGTTCCTCGTGCATCTCCTTGTAGATGTTCCGCAGGGACGGCGGGATCCGCACACCGGGCCGGACCGAGAAGCACAGCCCGTGCCCCTGTCCCTCGCCGTGGTAAGGGTCCTGACCGAGGATCAGGACCTTCACCTTCTCGTACGGCGTGGCGTCCAGCGCGGCGAAGACCTCCTCGCGCGGCGGGTGGACGGGGCCCTTCGCCCGCTCCTCCTCGACGAACTCCGTCAGCTCCTTGAAGTAGGGCTGCTGCAGCTCGTCACCCAGAACCCCGCGCCAGGACTCGGGCAGCATGGCGGTGTCGGTCACGTCAACGTCCTCACGATGTGCGGTCACTTCCAGGCCTCAGAACCTACCGGCGACCACTGACATCGTGCCCGGGGAGCCCCGGTCCCGTCCCGGCTACCAGGCGGTCTTGCGGTGCAGCTCCCACATCATCATGATCGTCGACGGGTCCAGGGCCCGCTCCGCGCCCGAGACGTCCCGGCTCGCCGCCACGTACTGCCTGCCCTGCCACAGCGGCAGCAGCCGTGCGTCGTCGACGAGGATCTGCTGGGCCTCCTCGAACTCCTTCACCACGTTCGCGCGGTCGCTCTCGCGGCGCGACCGGGGCAGCAGGTCGCCGGTGATCTCGGGCGCCGGGTAGGGCGTGCCCAGGGCGTTCTGCTCGCCGACGAACGGCGCGATGAAGTTCTCGGCGTCCGGGAAGTCGGGGAACCAGCCACGCCCGAACACCGGGTACTCGCCCTTGCGGTAGCCCTCGACGTAGGTCTTCCAGGGGCGGCTCTTGAGGTTGATCGTGAACAGGCCGGACTCCTCGAGCTGGCGCTTCAGCTCCTTGAACTCCGCGGCGGTCTCGGAGCCGTACCGGTCGCTCGTGTACCAGAGGGTGAGCGGGACCTTCCGGTTGATGCCCGCGTCGGTGAGGGTCTTGCGGGCCTTGGCGACGTCGGGGTCGCCGTAGTCGTCGAAGAAGCCCGTGGTGTGGCCGGTGAGGCCCTTGGGGACCATGGAGTACAGCGGGTCGACGGTGTCCTTGTAGACCTTGTGCGCGATCGCCGCCCGGTCCACGACCTGCGCGATGGCCTGGCGCACGGCCTTGCGGTTGGCCCAGGGGTCCTTCGGGTTGAACACCAGGTAGTTGATGTCGGTGCCCGTGCCCTCGACGAGCTGGATCTCCTCCTCCTTGGTGCCCTGGAGCTCGACGACGTCCCCGGCGGCAAGACCGCGGTAGGTCACGTCGATCTGCTGGTCCCGCAGGGCCTTGACCATGGCACCGGAGTCCTGGAAGTAGCGGATGGTGACCGCGTCGTTCTGGCGCTTCGCGAAGCCCTTGTAGGCGTCGTTGCGCACGAGGACGGCTTCCTTGCCGTCGTTGTACGAGTCGAGGCTGTACGGCCCGGAACCGACGACGTCATCGCCCTGCCGCAGGGAGTCCTCCGGATATTCCTGCGGGGCGACGATCGACATGGCGGGGGTCGCGAGCACGAACGGGAAGGTGGCGTCGGGCTTGTTGAGATGGAAGATCACCTCGCGGTCGTTCGGCGCCTGCACCCGCTCCAGGCTGCCCAGCAGACCGGCGGGGCCGCCGTTGACGTTGATCTTGCGGATCCGGTCGAAGGAGTACTTCACGGCCTGGGCGTCGAGCGCTTCCCCGTTGGAGAACGTCAGGCCCTCGCGCAGCTCGCAGCGGTACACCTGGTTCGAGGAGTCGCTGAAGCCGCACTGCTCGGCGGCGTCCGGCTGCGGCTCGCTCGCGCCCGTCGGATAGCTCAGGAGCGTCTGGTAGATGTTGCGGAACAGCTCCCAGGAACTGTCCCAGGAGGCCGCAGGGTCCAGCGTGCTGGGGGCACTGGTGGTGCCCACCACGATCGGCCCTTCGTCCTCCGGGGTGTCGGACGACAGCACGCCGCAGCCGGCGAGCAGGGTCGATATGGACGCGATGGCCGCCACCCGCCGCAGGCATCGGTTCCGGTTGAACACGCGCACGCTCCTCGATCTGCCATACCAAGGGTCGGCAGACCATACCGCAGTGCCGTGCCCGCTGACCCTCCCCCGGACATGACTCCTTGATCAGTAAACCCTTGACGACGTTGTCATCGCCCTTGGGGAGACCATGACGTCGGCACGGGCGCCGCTCATGTCGAGGGACGCCCGTGCCGAGCCGCGTGCGCGCCGCCGTCAGCCCGTGCCGGCGTTGAGGAAGATGCCGCCGTCCACGACGAGCGTCTGGCCGGTGACCCAGTCGGACTGCGCGGAGGTGAGGAACGCGGCCGCGCCGCCGATGTCCGAGGGCACGCCGAGCCGGCCCAGCGGGTAGGCCGCAGCGGCCTCCTCCTCCCGGCCCTCGTACAGGGCCTGGGCGAACTTGGTCTTCACGACCGCCGGGGCGATGGCGTTGACCCGCACCTTGGGCGCGTACTCGTGGGCGAGCTGCACCGTCAGGTTGATCATGGCCGCCTTGCTGATGCCGTAGGCGCCGATGAACGGCGAGGGCGACAGGCCCGCGACGGAGGCGATGTTGACGATGGCGCCGCCGTTGTCCTTCTGCCAGGCGTGCCAGGTCTTCTGGGCGAAGCCCAGCGCGGAGACGACATTGGTCTCGAAGACCTTGCGTGCGACGTCCAGGTCGAGGTCCGCGATCGGCCCGAACACCGGGTTGGTTCCGGCGTTGTTGACCAGATGGTCGACGCGGCCGAAGGCCTCCATCGTGCGCTCGACGGCGACGGCCTGGTGGGTCTCGTCGTGCGCCTTGCCGACGACGTAGATCGCGCGGTCGGGGCCGAGCTGCTCGACGGCCTCCTTGAGGGAGTCCTCGTTGCGGCCGGTGATGCACACGCGGTCACCGCGTGCGACGAGCGCCTCGGCGACGCCGTAGCCGATGCCGCGGCTGCCGCCCGTGACGAGGGCGGCCTTGCCGGAGAGTTCCACGGAAGTCATGTCTGCTGTCCTCTAGTCGAGCGGCCCGCCGGCCACGTACAGCACCTGGCCGGAGACGAACCCGGCCGCCTCGCCCGTGAAGAAGGCGATGGCGTTGGCGATGTCGTCGGGCTCGCCGACCCGGGCCACCGGGATCTGGGTGGCGGCCGCGGCCTTGAAGTCCTCGAAGCCCATGCCGACGCGCTCGGCGGTGGCCTTGGTCATCTCGGTGGCGATGAAGCCGGGGGCGACGGCGTTGGCGGTGATGCCGAACTTGCCGAGCTCCTTGGCGAGGGTCTTGGTGAAGCCCTGGAGGCCCGCCTTGGCGGCCGAGTAGTTGACCTGCCCGCGGTTGCCGAGCGCCGAGGACGACGAGAGGTTGACGATCCGCCCGAATCCGGCGTCGACCATGTGCTTCTGACAGGCCTTGGACATCAGGAAGGCGCCGCGCAGATGCACGTTCATGACGGTGTCCCAGTCGGAGACGCTCATCTTGAACAGCAGGTTGTCGCGGAGCACACCCGCGTTGTTGACCAGGATCGTCGGCGCACCGAGCTCCTCGACGACGCGGGCGAGGGCCGCCTCGACCTGCGCCTCGTCCGAGACGTCACAGCCGACCGCGACGGCCTTGCCGCCGGCGGCGGTGATCTTCTCGACGGTGTCCTTGCAGGCCGCCTCGTCGAGGTCGAGCACGGCGACAGCGCGGCCCTCGGCGGCCAGGCGTACGGCGGTGGCGGCGCCGATCCCGCGCGCGGCGCCGGTGACGACGGCGACCCGCTGCTCAGTGGTGGACATGGCTGCTTCTCCTCAGGTGAGCGACCGCTTAGTACCTTCAGTGGGTGTGACGCTAGAAGCCCTGGCACGCGGTGTCAACGGCCGGGCCCGGCATGTGATCCATTACCCGGACCCACAAGGCCCAGCGGACCACACCCGTCCCCCACCCGGCCCTGACCAGCCGCCCCGGCCACCCGATCAGCCCACGACCGCCGCGCCGACGCGCCGTTCGACACCTAGCGTCGAAGCGCGAGCCACCCGTGGCCGGAAACAGGGAGACCCTCCATGCGCCGTCGCACCGGTGCCATCGGCATGCTGTTCGCGATCGCCGCGATCATGCCGCTGGCCGCCCCCGCTCATGCCCGAACCGACCGGGACTGCCGTGACTTCGCGTTCCAGGAGGACGCGCAGGCCGTTTTCGACGCGGATCCGAGCGATCCCGACAAACTCGACGAGGACGAGGGCCCGGACGACGGCATCGCGTGTGAGGCGCTGCCCCGCCGTGGCTCGGGCATCATCTCCCCCACACACATGCCCACCCCCACGACCACCGCCACCCCTTCCGTCAGCCCGACGGCCCCCGCCACCATCACCCCCACCACCGCCCCGTCCCGCGGCGTGCGGGGCGGGGTGGGCGGCGCGGTGGCCTCCGGGCCGAGCCGCTGGGACGTGGCCATCGGGCTGACCTTCGCCCTGAGCGCCCTGCTCACGGCGGGCTTCTTCCTGAGGCGACGTCTGAAGTCACGTCTGCGGTGACGTCCGAGGTGCGTGTGCGGTGACGTCGGGGACCCGGCCCGACCGTGTCCCCGACCGGTCCGTCAGCGCACCAGCAGGTCCAGCAACCGTTCCGTCTCCGCCGCCGGATCGGTGGTCAGGCCGGTGTGCACGGGGCCGGGCTGGACGATCGTCGAACGGGGGGCGACGAGCCAGCGGAAACGGCGGCCCGGATCGTCTCCCGATGCCTGGCCGGCCGCCGTGCCGCCCGCGCAGACGCCTTCCACGGCCCGCAGGGCGGCGTGGATGCCCGTCACGTCCGCCCGGGGGTCGAGGGCCAGCAGGCGTGCCTCGTCGAGGTGCGTGCGGGCACCGACGTAGGACTCGGCGCGGCAGTAGACGAGTACCCCGGCGTTGATGCACTCGCCGCGCTCGACGCGCGGGACGACGCGCAGGATCGCGTACTCGTAGACCTGGCGGTCCCGCGTCCCGCCCCTGATGATGTGCCGGTCGCTCACTTGATCCCCTGGATACGGTCGTGGATGACGGCGGCCCGGGCGAGCAAGGGCCGCGCATAGGCCCGCCGCAGGTCGTCGGGTGTGTCGAAACCGGGCTCGCCCGTCAGCCAGGCGTCCGGGACGCGGGCCGTGACGTCGGCGAGCAGTTCCTCGGTGACCAGCGGCGCCAACTCGGCCGCGGCACCGGCCACATCGGGCCCGAAGGGCGCCAGGGCGTGGTCGGAGGCGTCGTACGGGCGGGCCGCGGAGGCTTGCACACCGGGCCAGTTGTGGTGCCAGATCATGGTCGCCCCGTGGTCGACGAGCCACAACTCCCCCTGCCACATCAGCAGGTTGGGGTTGCGCCAGGACCGGTCGACGTTGCCCACCACCGCGTCGAACCAGACGATCCGCCCGGCCTCCTCCGGGCCGACCGGGAACGCGAGGGGGTCGAAGCCGAGCGCACCGGAGAGGAAGTCCATGCCGAGGTTGGTCCCGCCGCTGGACCTGAGCAGGCTCTGCACCTCCTGGTCGGGCTCGGAGAGCCCCAGCTCCGGGTCGAGCTCGACCGTGACCAGCCGCGGCACCCGGAGCCCGAGCCGGCGGGCGAGCTCCCCGCACACCACTTCGGCGACGAGCGTCTTGCGCCCCTGTCCCGCGCCGGTGAACTTCAGGACGTACGTCCCGGAGTCATCGGCCTCGACGAGTCCCGGCAGCGAACCGCCCTCCCGCAGGGGCGTGACGAAACGGGTCGCGATCACTTCCTTGAGCATCGCCCCAGGTTACTGACGCGATGGCCCGGGACCGCTGTCGGCGTCGTGGCGGCGGGCGGGAAACCGACAGCGAACCGACAGCGAGGTTTTGTCCACAGCTGCTCCCGGCCGGGTCAGGATTTGGGCACCGTCTGAACAGGTGGTCCGCCGGGCCCGTACCTCCCGGCAGATCATCGCAAGCCTCCCGAAGGGAAATGTCAGTATGACCAGCGCATCGCTCCAGCCCGCATCCGGACCGGCCCGTCGTACCGTCGTGGCGGCGGCCGGAGCGGCGGGCCTCGCCGCCGCGCTGACCGCCTGCGGAGGCTCGGACGACAGCTCGTCCGGCTCCGTCGACTCCTCCGGCTCGTCCGGCACCGCCCAGGGCGACCAGGGGGCGGGCAGCACCCCGTCGAGCGGCGGGGGCGGTGCCGCGGCAGGCAGCGCGCTCGCGTCGACCGCCGACATCCCCGAGGGCGGCGGCAAGGTCTTCGCCGACCAGAAGGTGGTCGTCACCCAGCCGACCGCGGGCGAGTTCAAGGCGTTCTCGGCCACCTGCACCCACCAGGGCTGCGCGGTGAAGAGCATCGCGAACGGCGTCATCAACTGTCCCTGTCACAACAGCAACTTCTCGATCACCGACGGCAGCGTGAAGAGCGGCCCGGCGCCCAAGCCGCTGCCGGAGATGAAGATCACCGTCGACGGCGACTCGATCACGCTCGCCTGAGCTCGTCCCGGGGACGCGTGAGACATGCCAGCACCTCGTCCGTGGTCGCGACCGTGGCGACCAACGCGAGGGTGTGGCGGATCATCGCGGGGGTGTACTCGGCGGGCACCCCCTCGATGGCGTCCGCCGGGACGACGGCGGTGTATCCGCGGTTCACGGCGTCGAACACGGCGTTGGGAACCGCCACGTTGGCCGAGACGCCGGTGACGATCAGCGTGCGGCAGCCGAGGTTGCGCAGCAGCGGGTCGACGTCCGTGCCCTGGAGCGGCGACAGCCCGTGCAGGCGCCGGACGACGAGGTCCTCCTCGGCGACCTCGATCGGGGCCGCGACGCGCACCGCGTGCGTGCCGGTCAGCTGCCGTACGGGCAGGCGTTCGGCGGCGCGGAAGAGGCGGGCGTTGCGGCTGGCGCCGCGGCCGTCGGGGCGGCGTTCGGCGATGGCGTGGACGACCTGGACACCGCCCGCGTGGGCGGCGGCCACCAGGCGGGCGACGTTGGCGAGCACTCCGCCGGAGCGGGCCGCCTCGGCGAGTTCGGGCAGCGCGCTGTCCTCTCCGACCACGCCTTCCTGGCATTCGACGGTGAGCAGCACGGTGGTCGGCGGATCGAGGAGTTCACTGAGCTCTGCGTACGAGGGCACGGTTCCCCCTGGGCGCCGGTGGCGGGTCGGGCGAGCGTAGCCACCGTTGCGCACGGAAGGAAGACATCGCATTCTTTTTCTGACGTGATGTCAGAGGATCTCCCTCTGGCACGACGTGGGAGAAAGAAAGAGGGGGAGCATGACCGTCACGCAGCAGCGCCGGGGCCGGAAGATCATGATGACGCCCGGTGAGCTGGACGATTTCCTCACCACGCAGCGCACCTGCCGGGTCGCCACGGTGTCGGCGGGCGGCGCTCCGCATGTGAGCACGCTGTGGTTCGCCTGGGACGGCAGGTCGATGTGGCTGTACTCGGTCGTGCGCAGCAAGCGGTGGACCGACCTGCGGCGCGACCCGCGGGTGGCCATCGTGGTCGACACCGGTGAGGAGTACGACGAGCTGCGCGGCGCCGAGCTGTCCGGGACCGTCGAGTTCGTGGGCGAGATACCGCGCACCGGCGAGCTGCGCGCCGAACTCGACGTCCCGGAGATGCTGTTCGCCCGGAAGAACTTCGGCCTGGAGGAGATGCCGCACGACGGCCGGCACGCCTGGCTGCGGCTGACGCCCGAGAAGGTGGTCTCCTGGGACTTCCGCAAGCTGGCCGGACAGTAGCGCCTCAGCCGAGGCTCTCCCCCGCCGCCTGGAGGGCCTTCACCGCCGCCCGGATCGACGGGCGGCGGTCGGCGTCCGCACGCCAGACGACGTACACATGCCGCCGCACCCGCTGAGCGACGGGGACGGTCACCACCCCGTCGGGTACGGGGCGGCGGCCGAGCAGCGGAGCGATGCACACGCCGAGGCCCGCGGCGACCAGCGCGAGCTGGGTGTGGGTCTCGGCGGCGCGGTGGCCGACGATCGGTTCGATGCCCCGGGACCGGAGCGTGAACATCAGCCACTCGTGGCAGAACTCCCCGTCGCCCCAGGTGATCCACTCGTCGTCGGCGAACTCGCCGAGGTCCACCTCGTCGCGCCCCGCGAGCCGGTGGCCGGCCGGCATGGCGACATCGGCGGGGTCGTCCAGGATCGGCGCCTTGACCAGGCCGTCGGGCAGCGCCATCGGCTTGTTGTACCAGTCGAGCACCACCGCGAGGTCGAGGTCGCCGCGCACCACACCGGCGAGGGCGTGCTCCGGCTCCAGCTCGCACGAGCGCAGCCGCAGCGCCGGATGCTCCCGGCGCAGCGCGGACAGCGCGAGCGGGAACAGCCCGCGAGCCGCCGTGGGGAACGCCGACAGTCTGAGTTCACCGACGACCTGCCCGCGCTGCGCCTCCAGATCGGACTGGGCGAGCTCCACCTGGGACAGGATGCGCGCGGCATGCTCCGCGAGCAGCCGGCCGGCGTCGGTGAGCCGCACGCCCCGGCCGTTCTTGGCGAGGAGCTGCTGGCCGACCTCCCGCTCCAGCTTGGACATCTGCTGGGAGACCGCGGACGTCGTGATGTGCAGGCCCTCGGCCGCGCCGCTGACCGAGCCGTGCCGGGCGAGGGCGTCGAGGGTGCGCAGGCGCTCCAGGTTCAACATGTAAGCGATACTACGCAGTACCGGGTGTGAAATCTCGATTGTGCTACGAGGTCTTGTCCACCATCGTGGCTGCCATGAGCACCGTCACCCCCCGCAGCCGGGTCACTGTCGCGCCCCCTTCGAGCGGCCCCCGGCCCCGTCGCCGTCTCGACTGGCGTCTCCGTTTCGCAGCCCTGTCCCTGATCTGGGGCTTCAGCTTCCTCCTCATCAAGGTGGGCACCCAGGGATACGCGCCCTTCCAGGTCACGCTCGGCCGGCTGGTGTTCGGTACGGCGGTGCTGGCCGCCGCCATGGCGGTACGCCGTGAGCGACTGCCGCGCGGGGCGCGTGTCTGGGGGCATCTGGCGGTCTCCGCGTTCCTGCTCAACGCCCTGCCGTTCTCGCTGTTCGCGTACGCGGAGCTGACCATCCCGTCCACGCTGGCGGGCATCTGCAACGCGACCTCGCCGCTGTGGGGCATGGCACTGTCGCTGGTCGCCCTGTCGGAGGACCGTCCGACCCGGGTGCGGGTCGCGGGGCTGGGGCTCGGCTTCCTCGGCGTCCTCACCGTGCTGGGCGCCTGGCAGGGCTTCCACGGCCTGGACGCCGGCGGCACGGCGCTGGCCCTGCTGGCCTCCCTCAGCTACCCGATCGGCTGGATCTACGTCCGCCGCACCCTGGCGGGCACCGGCCACTCGCACCTGTCGATGACCGGCGCGCAACTGCTGCTGGCGACGGTCCAGCTGGCCGTCGTCACCCCGCTGTTCACGACCCTGCCCGCCGAGCTGTCCCCCGTGCCGCTGCTGGCGATCGCCGCCCTGGGGGCGCTGGGCACGGGCCTCGCGGTGCTCCTCCAGTACGGCCTGGTCGCCGAGGTCGGCCCGACGACGGCCCAGATGGTCACGTACTTCATCCCGGTCATCGCCACGGCGGCGGGCGTCGCGCTCCTCGGCGAGTCGCTCGCGTGGTCGACACCGGTCGGGGCGGTGATCGTCCTGACGGGCGCGGCACTCACACAGGTCCGGCCGAAGCCCCGGTCGTGACGCGTCCCCCTCCCCGGCGCTCAGGCCGCCTCCGCCTCAGATGTAACTCATGTCTCGGATGATGTAGCTCCGCGCCTCAGACGTAACTCCGCGCGGGAGACGGCCGGAGCGCCGAGGCGATCGCGTCGGCCAGTGCCTCGGTCTCGTCCTCGGTGAGCGTCGAGACGGTGACCCGGACGCCGGGCGGTGCGCTCAACCGGAAACGGGCACCGGGGGCGACGGCCCAGCCGGCGTGCAGCAGCCGGGCGACGGCACCGGTCTCGTCCGGTACGGGCACCCACACGTTCATGCCACTGCGCCCGTGTGCCGCGACGCCGCGCCGGTCGAGCGCGCCGATCAGCGCGTCCCGGCGCCGCCCGTACGTGGCTGCCACCACGCGTGTGTCCACCGCCCCGTCGGCCCACAGCCGCACCAGGGCACGCTGCATCAGCAGGCTCACCCAGCCCGGCCCGAGCCGTTGCCGTCCGCGGACCCGGTCGACGGTGACGCCGTCCCCGGTGAGCAGGGCGAGGCGCAGATCAGGCCCGTAGGCCTTGGCGGCCGAGCGCACGAACGCCCAGTGCCGGGTGACGCCGGCCAGGGGGTGGAGGGGCACGTCGACGATGCCGTGGCCGTGGTCGTCCTCGATCAGCAAGGTCTCCGGGTACTCCGGGAGCACCGACCGCAGGGCACGCGCGCGCGTGGCGCTCACCGCGGCGCCGGTCGGGTTCTGCGCCCGGCCCGTGACGATCAGGGCACGCGCCCCGGCCGCCAGCGCCCGCCGCACGTCGTCGGCGCGCGGCCCCTCGTCGTCGACGCCGACGGGGACGGTCCTCAGCCCGAGCGCGGGCACGAGGTCGAGGGTGCGGCCCCAGCCGGGGTCCTCGACGGCGACGGCGTCGCCGGGCTTGAGGTGGGCCGCCAGCACCCGTTCGACACCATCGAGCGCACCCGACACCACGGCGAGCGGCCCGTCCGGCACTCCGTCTGCGTCGAACCCGGCGCGGGTGAGCCGGGCCAGCTCCGGATCCAGCGGATCGTGCCCGTACAGCACGGGCGCACGGTCACCCTCGGCGGCGGCCGCCGCGAAAGCCGCCGCGAGCGGCGGCAGCAGCGCCGTGTCCGGATCGCCGTTCGCCACGTTCCGCACACCTTCGGGGACGTCCACCCTGATGTGATCCCGCCCGGTCGTCGCGGGCGCGGAGCGCACCCGGCTGCCGCGCCGACCCCCCGTCTCGATGACCCCGCGCTCCCGCAGGGTCCGGTACGCGGCCGCGACCGTGTTGGGATTCACCCCGAGCCGCTCCGCCAACTCCCGCATGGGCGGGAGCAGTTGACCGGGCTGCAAGGCGCCGGTCCCCACCGCCCGCTCGACGCTCGCCGAAATGTCCGCTGCACGGCGTCCGCTGATCGGATACTCTCCTAGCACAAAGCCAATTATGCACTAGTGCAATGGAGAGCGCCATGCAGGGGACCGCGCAGACGCCGTCGCAGCCCACCACCGCTTACGCCCCGACCGACCGCACCGTCCCCACCCGCTCGGCGAACCGGGCGGCGTACGACAGGGACCTGGTGCACGCGATACTCGACGAGGCCTACGTCTGCCACCTCGGCTTCGTCCGCGACGGCGCGCCGGTCGTACTGCCGACGCTGTACGCCCGGGTCGGTGAGCGGCTCTACGTGCACGGCTCGACGGGCTCGCGCCCGCTCCGGGCGGCCGGCCAGGCGGACCCGGGCCTGCCGGTCTGCCTGACCGTCACCCACGTCGACGGCCTGGTCCTGGCCCGCTCGGCCTTCCACCACTCGATCAACTACCGCTCCGTGGTGGTGCACGGGGTCGCCCGCGACGTGACGGACCCCGAGGAGAAGCGCCAGGCCCTGGACGCGCTGGTCGACCAGGTCGTACCGGGCCGCGCCGCCGACTCCCGGCCGGCCGACAAGAAGGAGCTGGCCGCCACGGCGGTGATCCGCCTGGACCTGGAGGAGGTCTCCGCCAAGCTCCGCACGGGAGGCGTGAACGACGAACCGGAAGACCTCGCCCTCCCCCACTGGGCCGGAGTGGTCCCGGTGCGGAAGACCTACGGCACCCCGATCCCCGACCCCGGCCTCGCCGCCGGCACAGAACTGCCCGACTACCTTCGAGGCTCACTGACCTGAAGGCGCGCGGGGAACGGCGCGACCAGCCGGGGACGGCTCGCAGCCGCCATCGGACGAACGCACCCGGCTCCTCCCGCGCCCCCGCGCCTCCCCCACCGCAAGCCCCGCCACCGACCCCAGCATCAACAGGGTTCCGGCCACCGTCGCCACCGTCAGCCGCTCACCGAGCAGGACAACGGCGAGCACCGCCGCACTCACCGGCTCGAGCAACATGATCACCGAGACCGTGGCGGACCGCACAACGGCGGCCCCGGCGAAATAGAGCCCGTAGGCGAGGGCGGTCGGGACAGCGGCGACGTACGCCAGCAGCGCCAGGAGCCGCCCTGGTTCCACGGTGTGCGGCACCAGCCCCTCCGCCAGCGCGAACGGCAACAGGCACAGGCTCGTGACGGCGAAGGCCCCGACGGTCGTCCCGGAGGCATCGGCTCCACCGTCCCGGCCCCACCGGCGGGTGAGCAGCGCCATCACGCTGTACCCGGCGGCCGACAGCAGCGCGAGCAGCACACCCCACGGGCGTACGGCCGTCCCCCCGCCGCCCAGCACGAGGACCGCGAGCCCCGCGAGGGCACCCACGACGGCCACGGTGTCTCCCCGGCCCAGTCGTTCGGCCAGGGTCAGCCGGGCACCGAGTGCGATGAGCACGGGCCCGGCGCCCAGGGTGACGACGGTGGCGACGGCGAGGCCGGTCGCCGGGACGGCCGCGAAGTAGGCCGTCTGGAACACCGCGAGCCCGAGCCCGGTGACCCCGGCCCGCAGCGCCCTGCGGCCGAGCGGCTCGGTCACGGCCGCCCGGGCGCGGGGCCGGACCAGGCGCACGGCGAGCAGCAGCGCCAGACCGGCGGCACAGCGCCAGAACGACAGGGCGACGGGTCCCAGGTCACTGGTCCGGTAGACCAGTGAGGCAGCCGCGCCCGCGGTGCCCCAGGCGACACCGGCGACGATCAGATAGAGCAGGCCTCGCCCGACGGGCAGGCCGGAGACGGTCTTCGACACGTGTTCTCTCCGCAGGCGCGCACGGCGCGCCGCGCGGCATCGGCGGCGGCTGGTGCGCGGAAGTTCGGGAAGAACCCCGGATCAGTGGGATCGACGGGGTCCGCGGACTTCGTCTGCGGGCAGCACCGTTCGGCCCGGCGACAACACCGGGCGCGTTTTCCGGAGGGCCCGCCTCAGGCGGCCGGAGGCGGAAGAACGAGTGCGTTCGAAGACATGATCGGCACTCTAGGCGGCCGTTCCTGGCCTGGACAACTCCCTTTCCGGGCCGCCGCTCGCCACCGGGCCCTCGGACCCCTTCGCCGGTGTCGAGGACTGCGCGATGAACGCGCCGACCAGCACGATCACACCGCCTGCGATCTGCGGCGCCGAGAGGTGCTCGCCGAGCAGGATCCAGGCCAGGACGGTGGCGATGACCGCCTCGAGACAGGCCACGACCCCGGCGACCTGCGGGGAGAGCCGGCGCACGGAGAGCACACCGGTGACGTACGCGACGACGGTGGCGACGAGGACGATCCAGGCCAGCAGCGCGATGGCGGCGACGGGTGTGCCGTCCATGCGCGCGGTACCCGTGAGCACGGACCAGTCCATGCGCCAGGGCCGGGCGACGGCGGTCAGCACGGCCGCGCCGACGAGCAGCCCGTAGGCGATGACCCCCAGTGGGTCGGGCGCCTCGTCCCCGGCGTCGCTGCCCTGGTCGGAGAGGACGAAGTAGCCGACCTGGCAGCAGGCCGCGCCGAGTGCGAGCAGCAGCCCCAGGGCGTCGAAGCCGAGGCCCGACCACACCTCGACGACACACGCGAGTCCACCCACCGCGAGGACGACACCGACCGCCGCGGCACGCGTGACGGGCCGCCGCTGCACGAACCGCACCCAGCCCAGCACCAGGGCGGGGGCCAGGTACTCGATGAGCAGCGCGACGCCGACGGGGATACGGGAGAGGGCGGCGAAGTAGCAGGCCTGGACGCCGGCGACGGCCAGTAGCCCGAACCCGGCGAGCAGTCCGGGGCGGCGGCGCAGCAGGGCACGGTGGCGCACGGCGAGCGGCAGCATCACCAGGGCCGCCCCGGCCACGCGCAGCCACACCACGTGCAGCGGGTCGAGGCCCGCCTCGATCAACGGCTTGGCCGCGACACCGGATCCGCCGAAGGCCACCGCGGAGACGAGCGCGAGGCCGAGCCCCGCGCCCCTGCCGCGCCTGCTCGCGCTGCTGTCAGACGTACGCACCGGCACATGATGACAGGACCTGACAGGAGCGTCACCCTCTATGGCACCTGTCTCACAGCCTGGACGCCGCGCGCCGCCGTACGGTCAGCGAACGGAATCGCCGCCGCCGACCCATTCCTCGGGCCGGTCGGGCCGGCCATCGAGTCGGGCGAGCACCCCGCGCGGGTCGATCCCGGCCCGTCCGAGCACCTCGACGGCGCGTGCCTGCCGGTCCACGAGGATCGCCGCGAGCAGGTCGGCCCCGCGGGCCGGTCCGCCGTGCCGGGCGGCGCGTTCACAGGCGTACTCCATCGACGCGGCGGCCAGCGGTGAGAAGCCCGCCGTCTCCGTCACCAGCGGGACGGCGCCGGAGTCCTCCACACCGCTCTGCCAGCGCAGTCCGTAACCGATGCTGCGCTGGACGAGATACCCGAGCAGTCGCGCGACCTGCGGCCCGTCACCGATGGCGGCGCGCAACTCGGGGTCGGACTCCAGTAGCGAGTGGAGCAGATGGGCGGTGTCGATCTGCCGGTCCCCGTCCCGGACCGCCCGGCGGCGGGCACCTCCGATCACCGATGCCAGCTCGTCACCGAGCCTGGCATCGTTCTCCGCGCGGCGGCTGCCGTGCTCATGGGCCGACTGCCGGGGGATGGGGCGTTGCACACCCCACACCCCATCAGTCCCGAGAGCCCGGGGCATCCTCGGAGCGAAGCATTTTCGCGTCCCACAGGAAGTGGACTTCGCCGACCGGAATCTCCTCCTCAAGGAGGAGATCAGACCCTTGCGCCCGAGACGACCCACACTTCTGACAGTTCGTCAGTATTGAACATTGCGGCTCACCCGGCTACGTTCCGCGACACTCAGCCCGACACGAAGAGGTGTACGCATGGCCGAAGTCAGCGCGGAGGCACGCATTGGGGCACCGGCCGAGAAGGTGTGGGCCAAGCTCACCGACTGGCCCGCGCACGGCGAGTGGAACGCGACGCACACCAGCTTTCCCTCGGGCGGTCCCGAGCCCCTCGAAGTGGGAGCCGCGTTCCAGGAGAACATGAGGCTCATGAACTTCCCGGCCGAGGTGGAGTGGACCGTCGAGGAGCTGGAACCGGCCCGGCTGCTCGCCATTCGCGGCAAGGGCCCGATGGGCGTGACGGTGGCGACGCGTTACACCCTCACACCCGACGGCTCGGCGACGACGGTCCGCATCGACGGCGAGTTCACGGGCGCGGCGGTGTCGCTGATGGCGGGCAAGCTCAGGGACTCGGGCACGGCGGCCCTGAACGAGTCGCTGCGCAAGCTGGGCGGGCTGGTGACCTGACCGCCCGGCACGCCGAGGCGCCCCCGGATCGCTCCAGGGGCGCCTGCTCCACGCGTGGCTTGCCCCGCGAAGGGCTGAACCTCAGTCCTCGTCGGCGAGGATCAGGTACAGCTTCTTGCGGGCTTCGTTGATGACGCCGAGCGCCTTCTCCCGCTGCTCCTTGCTGCCGGTCTTCCAGACCTGCCCGAAGGCCTCCATGAGCCCGAAACCGGCCTGGCGGATCTCACCGAGGGCCTCCCAGTCGACCCCGCGGGAGGCCTCCTCCCAGGGCGCCTCGGGCCCCTCGTCGGCCGCGGCACGGCCCGCCTCGGTGAGCGAGAACAGCTTCTTGCCGCCCTCGGACTCGCTGATGATCAGCCCTTCGTCCTCCAGCAGCTGGAGGGTGGGATAGACCGAGCCCGGACTGGGCTTCCACGCCCCGCCGCTGCGCTCGGCGATCTCCTGGATCATCTCGTAGCCGTGCATCGGCCGGTCCTTCAGCAGGGCCAGGATCGAGGCCCGCACATCGCCGCGCCGGGCCCTTCCCCTCGGCCCGCCACGCCCTCGGCCACCCCAGGGGCCGGGACCGAAGCCCGGACCACCGGGCCCTCCCCAGCCGGGACCGCCGGGGCCACCCGGCCCGAACGGACCGAAGGCCGCGCGCAGCCCCTCGAAACCGCCCCGGCCGTGCCGCGGTCCGCCATGTCCATGCCCGTGCTCGAAACCATGGGTACGCATCGCAACCACTCTCCATTCCATCGTTGATCTGTCGCGATGCTTCAACGATATATCGGAATAGTTCGCCGGACAAGACCGGTCTCACTGGCGCGCCCCTGGCCTCCGGCCGGCAAACCAGGGCCAGCACTCTCGAATTGGCCTTGGTTCGCGCCTTCGCGGAGCCTCTAGCGTCTGGGCATGCGGATTCGAATCGTCGACGCCTTCACCGATCGCCCCTTCTCCGGCAACCCGGCGGGAGTACTGCTCCTGAACGACGCGGACTCCTTCCCGGACGACAGCCGGCTCCAGGACATCGCCCTGGAGGTCAACCACGCCGAGACCGCCTTCGCCCACCCCCTCCCCGAGGGCGGCGAGGCCGACTGGGCGCTGCGCTGGTTCACGCCGGCCACCGAGGTCGCCATGTGCGGCCACGCGACCCTGGCCACCGCCCACGTCCTGCACACCACCGGCGCCCACGAGGGCCCGGTGCGGTTCGCCACCCGCAGTGGCGTCCTCGTCGCCACGCCCGCCGGCGACGGCTCCGTCACGCTCGACTTCCCGACGGCTCCGCTCTCCCGGGTCGCTTCTCCGGACGGCCTGGCCGAGGCGCTGGGCGCCGAGCCCCTCACCGTCCTCGACACCGGCCCGAACATCGGCGACCTGCTGGTCGAGATCGCCGACGAGAAGTCGGTGCACGGCCTCAGGCCGGACCTCAAGGCCCTCGCCGCCCAGTCCGAGCGCGGTGTCATCGCCACGGCTCGCGCGCAGGACCCCGCCGGAGGCTACGACTTCGTCTCGCGCTGCTTCTTCCCGAACGTGGGCATCGACGAGGATCCGGTGACCGGCAGCGCCCACACCGCACTCGCCCCGTTCTGGTCCGAGCGCCTCGGCCGCCCGGTCCTCACCGGCCTCCAGGCCTCGGCCCGCTCCGGCCGCGTCCGCACGGAGCTGCGCGGCGACCGCACCCTGCTGAGTGGCAGGGCGGTGACCGTCATCGAGGGCGAGCTGCTCGCCTAGAACCGGCGAAGGGGCGTACGACACCGTCGTACGCCCCTCCCTCGACCGGTCAGGCCGTCGGCAGCCACCCCACCTTGCCCGCGAGCAGCGCGTATCCGACGAACGCCCCGATGTCGAGCAGCGAGTGAGCCACCACCAGCGGGCCTACGCGCCCCCAGCGCCGGTACAGGTAGACGAAGACGACGCCCATGGCCATGTTCCCGATGAAGCCGCCGATGCCCTGGTAGAGGTGGTACGAGCCGCGCAGGACCGAGCTGCCCACCAGGGCCGCCGTCGGAGTCCAGCCCAGCTGACCCAGGCGGCGCAGCAGATAGCCGACGACGATCACTTCCTCCAGCACCGCGTTCTGGATCGCCGAGAGGATCAGCACGGGGTACTTCCACCACACGGCGGGCAGCGCCTCGGGCACCACGGTGAGGTTGAAGCCGAGGCCGCGGGCGCCCAGGTAGAAGGCGATTCCGGTGCTGCCGATGACCGCCGCGATCGCCGCGCCGCGGCCGAGGTCGGGCCAGGGGCGGGTGCGGTCGAAGCCGACGGTGCGCAGGCTCGCGCCCTCGCGCAGCAGGAAGTGCGCGACGAGGGCGACGGGGACGAGCGCCGTGGTGATCCCGAAGAGCTGCCAGGCCAGGTCGAGCCAGGGGCGTCCGGGCGCGGCCGAGGCGTTCATCGTGGCCGCCTGGTCCCTGAGCCCGCCCGGCTTGGTGACCGAGCCGATGAAGCTGATCAGCGCGGAGACTCCGCTCGCCCCCAGCGAGAGCGCCAGCACGAGCAGCGTCTCGTTGCGCAGCATCCGCCGCGAGAGCCGCTGCTGGGGGATGGAATCGTCGCCCACCGGGGTCGCCTCCGCCTGCACACCTGCCTCCACTTCACCGACCTGTCGGATCAGTATGGCGGCAGCGGCATGTCACCCCGGCGGCGGTGTCAGCTCAGCGCCACCGGCTCGGGCAGCCCCACCGGCCAGCTGTGCACAGGGTCTCCCTTGTGCATCAGCTCGCGGTAGCGCCGGGTCGTGGCAGCCAGCGCGTCGTCCCGGCCGAGGCCCGCGTCGAGGGCCTGGTGGAAGGTCGCGGCCTGCCAGCTCGCCCCGTTCACCCGGCGCCGGCACCGCTCCTCGATCACGCCCAGGTACAGGTCGCGGTCGGCCGGCTCGACGCCCCAGGCGTCCAGCCCGGCCTCGGCGAGCGGCAGCAGTTCGTCGCGGATCAGACTCACCGCGTCGACCTGCGTGGTGCCGCCGTACCGGCCGCGGCGGGGCCAGGTGAAGCGGGCGTCGATGCCGTCCTTGCACGCGGCGTCGAAGTTGGCGGCGGCCGCCTCGAACGGCAGCCGGGTCCACACCGGCCGGGGCTCCTCGGCGAGGGCGCGGACGACGCCGTAGTAGAACGCCGCGTTGGCGACGACGTCGATGACGGTGGGACCGGCGGGCAGGACGCGGTTCTCCACCCGCAGGTGCGGGACGCCGTCGGCGACGCCGTAGACCGGGCGGTTCCAGCGGTAGATGGTGCCGTTGTGCAGGACGAGCTCGGCGAGCGCCGGGGTGCCGCCCTGGTCGAGCACGTCGAGCGGGTCCTCGTCGTCGCAGATCGGCAGCAGCGCCGGGTAGTAGCGCAGGTTCTCCTCGAAGAGGTCGTAGGCCGAGGTGATCCAGCGCTCCCCGAACCAGGTACGCGGCCGGACGCCCTGGGCCTGGAGTTCCGGTGGGCGGGTGTCGGTGGACTGCTGGAACAGCGGCGGCCGCGACTCGCGCCACAGCTCGCGGCCGAACAGGAACGGCGAGTTGGCGCCGACCGCGATCTGTGCGGCGGCGACCGCCTGGGCCGCGTTCCACACGTCGGCGAAGCGGGACGGGGTGACCTGGAGGTGCAGCTGCACGGAGGTGCAGGCGGCCTCCGGAGCGATGGACTTCGAGGTGCAGCTCAGGTGCTCCACGCCGTCGATGTCGAGGGTGAACTCCTCCCCGCGGGCGGCCACGATCTGGTCGTTGAGGAGGGTGTACCGGTCGACGTCGGAGAGGTTCGACGAGACCAGGTCGTCCCGGTCGAGGGTCGGCAGAATACCGATCATCACGATTCCGGCGTCGACCTCACCGGCTTTTCGGTCGGCATATGCCAGTGACGTACGGAGTTCCTCCGCCAGCCGGTCGAATACCCGGCCGTCGATACGGTGTGGAGGAATGTTGACTTCCAGGTTGAACATGGCGAGTTCTGTTTGGAAATCACGACTGGCGATACGTTCAAGGACCTGTGCGTTCAACATTTTCGGCATGCCGTCGGCGCCCGCGAGATTCAGCTCGATCTCCAGCCCCATGAGGTTCTTGGGGCGATCGAACCGCTTCTCCGCCAGGAGCCGCTCCAAGCTCGCCAGGCACCGACGGAGCTTGTCGCGGTAGCGCTGGCGATCGGACAGGTCGAACTGGCCTGCCACGACCTTCTCCCCCATCGATGCGTCCCTCCTCAGATGATGCGGGCCGAAGATCCGGCCGCCGGGGTCCCGGTCAGGTGGAGGATGCCCAGCAAAAGCGATCGATAACGTCCCGGAGGGGACCGCGGCCCGCTACGCTGGCCACGTGTAACCGGTGGCACATTCACTCGGCATGACGCAGAGGCCCGGTTTTCGGGTACCGCGAACTCGTGAAAAACGCCGACGAGAATGGGCCGACCGCCTCGCGGACATTCACCGAGGTCACCGCCTCGCACCGCCCTCTGAAATCGGGATAATTCTCGCGTATCGCCGACCGAATGTACCCTTGTTCTACTCACCGGAAACGGCTAGACGAAACACAGTCTGAACCCGTGTCGTATAAACTCCGCGAACAAGGCAGAAGGTTGGCGCCCACGGTCGACGGGTCCTGTCGTCGAAGCGAGTTCGGCGGACCCCACCCCCCTCTCGTTCTGGAGACCCGGCCCCTGCCTCCGCCCACCCTCGTGAGCTGACAGCGCCGTCCGCCCCCGCCCTCGCGCCACCGTGCCTTTTGAATGAGAGGCGACCCACCATGCCGCTGCATGTCCCTCCGGCTCCCGCGCCCGCACTCCGTTCCGTCCTGACTGCGCTCTCCTCGCCCACCGCGGTCCGCGAGGCCCGAACCCCCTCCCTGCTCCGCGCCCAGGGGCCCGCCACTCCCGAACTCCCGCTACCCGTCCACGTCCTCGACCGGGTCACCGCCGAGGGCGTGTCGGCCACCCGGCTCGCCGGATGGCGCTTCCTGATCCGCTGCGGCGAGCGGGCCGTGGCCGCGGCGGAGACCATGCTGACCCCCGACGGCTGGGCCTTCTCCCACTTCTTCGAAGGCCCGTACATCACCTCCACCGAGCACGCCCTGCGTCAGGCCGAGACGATGCCGCAGCCGTACCAGCCCCGCCTGCTGTCAGTGCCCAGCCTGTACATGCTGACGCTCTGGCTGCACGAGGACTGCACCGCGGACGGCGCCGCCGGCCATCCCGCCGCCACCGACCTGCTCGTCCCGCTGGCACCCGCTCCTCCCGGCATCGCGGCCCACCGCCCGCACCGCGTCGCCGAACTGCTCCCGGTGCTGACCCATCGGGCGACTCCCACGAGACTGCTCGGCTCACCCGCCTGAAACGCCGCCCCGCGAGGTTTCCCGCACCCCGTCGCCGGATTTCCGGCGGCGGGGTCCGCTTTTATCGCTCGTACGAGCGCCGAATAGCTCGTACGAGCCGTAAAAGGCACCTGGCCCGACCGGACTAGCCCCATCCGGCCACCGCGAACCACCCGAAGTGACAGTCCAGTTGGGATGAACCGTCCGCGCGGGTGACGCGTCATGAACCTGTGAGAAGCGGTGCCGCGAAATCCCTGCGGATTGACGCCCGTGGGGCAACACTGGGTTCCGACGACTTAATGACAACGGGGGGCGGCCATGAACGATACTTCTAGCCGCGGAACAGACAAAACAGCCGACACAGCCGATTCAGCGGACTCGGTCATCTCATCCACCACGACAGAGCGAAAGATCCCACCCATGTGCCAGCACCAGACACCGTGCCCTTCCGTCGACTCCGCCGACCGGGAATCCGCCCGCCTCGTGGCGCACCACCCGGAGCAGGGATGGAGCCTGCTGTGCAACGGCGTGGTGCTCTTCGAGGACACCGGTGAGCTCCTGCCCGACGGCCGGGTCATCGACCCGCACCGTCCGCTGGCCGGCAGCCAGGTGATGACGGCGGCCTGAGAGCCGCCGGGCGGAGTGCCGTCCGCCCGCAGACAAAGAGGGGCCGGCCGCAGCTCGATTGCGAACCGGCCCCGACGCATGTCCGGGCGCCGTCACTGCCTGTCACCCCTCGCGACTTCCCGTCCATGGCCCGTACGCCTTCCCACGGATGCCCGTTTTCCGGAAGACTCCTGGAAGTTTCGCGGTCGTACGTCGACGGAGGTGGGGCAAGTGGCAGCACGTGAGGCCGACACCGGGGGCAAGGTCACGATCACGGAGATCGCCCGGCAGGCCGGCGTCTCCGTACCGACCGTGTCCCGGGTCGTGAACGGCCGGTCCGACGTGTCGCCGCAGACCCGGGCCCGGGTCGAGGACCTGCTGCGCCGGCACGGCTACCGCAGGCGCGCCGCGTCCCCGGGCACCCGTGCGGCCCTGCTCGACCTGGTCTTCAACGACCTCGACAGTCCCTGGGCCGTACAGATCATCCGGGGGGTCGAGGAGGTGGCCCACGCGGCCGGGGTCGGCACGGTGGTGTCGGCGATCCACGGGCGGTCGGGCGACGCCCGCGAGTGGATGCGCAATCTGCGGGCCCGTGCCTCCGACGGCGTCATCCTCGTCACCTCCGCACTGGAGCCGACGCTCCACGAGGAACTGCGCATTCTCGGCGTCCCGCTGGTCGTCGTCGACCCGGCCGGCTCGCCCGCCCTGGAGGCGCCCACCATCGGCGCGGCGAACTGGTCGGGCGGCATGGCGGCCACCGAGCACCTGCTCGCACTGGGCCACCGCAGGATCGGCCTGATCGCCGGCCCGCCGCGGCTGTTGTGCTCCCGGGCCCGGCTGGACGGCTACCGCGCGGCCCTGGAAGGCGCCGGCATCGCGCTGGACGAGTCTCTCGTCGTGCCAGGGGACTTCCGTCCCGAGTCCGGCTTCGCCGCCTGCGAAGCGCTGCTCGGCCTGCCCGAACCGCCGACCGCCGTCTTCGCGGCCAGCGACCAGATGGCTCTCGGAGCGATCGAGGCGCTGCGCCGACGCGGGCTGCGGGTGCCGCAGGACATGAGCGTGGTCGGTTTCGACGATCTTCCGGAAGTCCGCTGGTCGGCTCCGCCGCTGACCACCGTCCGCCAGCCCCTGGCCGACATGGGCAAACTGGCCGTCCGCACGGTCCTCCGCCTCGCCCGCGACGAACAGCCGGACTCACCCCGGGTGGAACTGGGAACGGACCTGGTCGTCAGGGCGAGCACGGCACCACCTCCCCCTCGCCCAACAGGCCGTCCCCCAACGGGGCGATGACGTCGTCCCGGCAAGCGCCCCACCAGCCCTCGTACGGCGGGGCGCACTCGCCCCGCTACTTGCCCCCGAGCGCTCCACGCAGCGCGAAGTACGCCGGCTTCGGGCGCAGTTGCTCGTCCCACGGCAGGGCCGCGCCCTCGCCCGGGAAGAACGCGGGGATCCACGAGTACTTGTCGGTGTAGTCCCAGACGGTGATGCCGACACAGCGGCGCACCGCCAGGCACGCCTCGGTCAGGTCCCGGTACCACTCGGCCTGCTGCGCCAGCTTCTCCTCGGTCGCGGGCAGCTGCATCCGTACGTCGACCTCGGTCAGCGCGGTGTCCAGCCCCAGCCGGGAGAAGCGGCGGAGGTTGTCCTCCAGGGTGGTGGGATAGCCGTACTGGAGGGCCAGATGGGCCTGGAGGCCGATGCCGTGCAGCGGGACACCTGCGGCCTTGAGCTCCTTGGCCAGCCGGTAGTACGCGTCGCTCTTCGGGCCGATCCCCTCGATGTTGTAGTCGTTGAGGTACAGCCTGACGCGCGGATCGGCCTGGTGCGCCCAGCGCAGCGCGTCGGCGATGTAGCCGGGCCCGAGCGTCTTGTAGAAGACCGACTCGCGGTACGTACCGTCCTCGTTGAACGCTTCGTTGACGACGTCCCAGGCGAACACCTTGCCCCGGTAGTGCCGTACCTCGGTCTGGATGTGCTTCTTCAGCACGGCCCTGAGCTCCGGAGCCGTCCACTCCCGCCCGGTCAGCCATCCGGGCAGCTGGCTGTGCCAGACCAGGGTGTGGCCGCGCACCTTCTGCCGGCCCGCGCGGGCGAGGTTCACGATCTCGTCGCCCTGGGAGAAGTCGAACACGCCCTGTTGCGGCTCGGTCGCGTACCACTTCATGCCGTTGCCGGGCGTGATCTGGCCGAACTCGCTGCCGAGCAGGGCCTTGTACGGTTCGTCGACGAGCTCGGGGTTGTCGGTGGCGCTGCCGAAGTAGCGGCCGTGCCGCTGGGCGAGGTCGGCGAGGGTCGGTTCCTTGCCGTGCCGCTCCGCCGCCTGTACCGCGGGCCCGGTGGCGATGCCTCCGGCCACGAGCACGGCGGCGAGCGCCCCGGCGAGTCCGAGTCGTATGGCGGTCCTGCGCATGGTGCGACTCCTCACGATCAGGTGGGTCGGTGAGCCGGACGGTCGCGGCGCGTCAGCCCTTCGTCGCGCCGGCGGTGAGGCCGCCGACGAGCTGGCGCTCGGCGACCGAGTAGAAGGCGAGGGCGGGGACCATGGCCAGCACCAGATAGGCGAAGACCTTGGCGTACTCCGCGGAGTACTGCCCCTGGAACTGCTGCACACCGATCGGCAGCGTCCACCACTGCGCGTCGGTGAACACCAGCAGCGGCAGGAAGAAGTTGTTCCAGCTGGTGACGACGGCCAGCACCGAGACGGTGCCGAGCGCGGGCCGCGCCATGGGGAGCAGCACCCGCCAGAAGAAGCCGAACGAGCTGCATCCGTCGAGCGTGGCCGCCTCCTCCAGCTCGCCCGGGATCTGCCGGAAGAAGCCACGCAGGATGATGATGGTCATCGGCAGCCCGAAGGCCGCCTGCGGGAGGATCACACCCAGGGGGTTGTCCAGCAGGTCCAGGGAGCGCAGCAGCAGGAACAGCGGCAGGGCCGCGACCGCGAACGGGAACATCAGCCCCATCGTGAACAGCGTGAACAGCACCTCCCGGCCGCGGAAGGCGAACCGCGCGAAGGAGAAGGCCGACAGCGCGGAGACGGCGACGACCAGGACGGTCGTGCCCACCGCGATCAGCGTGCTGTTGCCGATCAGCCGCCAGAAGTCCCCCGAGCCGAGGATCTGCGTGTAGTTGGAGGTGACCCACGACTCGGGCAGACCGACGGGGTTGCGGGAGAGCTCATCCGTGGACTTGAAGCCGGAGAGCACGGCGTAGAGGAGGGGGACGGCCATGCCCGCGCCGACCAGGATCAGGACGAGGTGCAGAGGAAGGTTCTTGCCCCGGGGGGCCCTGCGAGATCGCTGACCGGCCGTCATTTTCCGTCACCCCGCATGGTGGTGGTGGCCCCTTCCAGGTCGCGCCGGAGCACGAACCGCTGGTAGGCGAGGGCGAAGACGAGGCTGATGCCGAACATGACCACGCTGATCGCGCTCGCGTAGCCGACCTGGTAGCGCTTGAAGCCGTACTGGAACATGGTCACGGCCATGGTCTCGGAGTGGTGGTCGGGGCCGCCCGCGGTGGTCACCCACACCAGGTCGAAGAGCTGGATCGACCCGATGACCGCCAGGAAGACGCTGATGCGCAGCGTGGGCGCGAGCAGCGGCAGCGTCACGTTGCGGAACCGCTGCCAGGGCCCGGCCCCGTCGATGAGCGCCGCCTCGGTCAGCTCCCTGGGGACGGCCTGGAGCCCGGCCAGGTACAGCATCATGTGGAAGCCGAAGTACTTCCAGGTCATGACCAGGAACAGGGTCGCCATCACGGTGGACGGGTCGGCGAACCACTCCCCGCCCAGCCCGTCCAGTCCGATACGTCCGAGGAGCTGGTCGGCGAAGCCGTCGTCCGGGGCGAAGATCATGCCGAACAGGACGCCGGTGATCGCCTCGGACAGCACGTACGGGGCGAAGAACAGCATCCGGTAGACCGCCCGGCCGCGCATCCGCTGGTTGAGCAGGACCGCCATGGCGAGTGCGAACGGCAGCTGGAGCGCGAGCGTCAGGACCACCAGGACCAGGCAGCGCCACAGGTCAC
Source organism: Streptomyces sp. NPDC006372 (assembly GCF_040612515.1). NCBI lineage: Bacteria > Bacillati > Actinomycetota > Actinomycetes > Kitasatosporales > Streptomycetaceae > Streptomyces > Streptomyces sp. NPDC006372. Next base: position 107,630 of record NZ_JBEXQJ010000026.1, read on the forward strand.
CGAGGAAGACGTCGTCCTGGAAGAGCCGGGTGAAGTTCTCGCCGCCGACGTAGTCCGAGGGCATGCCGAAGCCGCCCCAGCGGAAGAAGGCGGTGTACAGGGCGAACAGCATCGGCAGCAGCACGAGCCCCATGAACAGCACCAGGGCGGGCAGCTGGAAGCCGACCGCGGTCAGCCAGTTCAGCGCGCGGCGCCGGGCCCTCCCCCGGGGCCGGTCCGCGACCGGGGGCGGCAGGCCGGGGCCGGGGCCGGTCCGTTTGTCCGGCAGGAACGTCGAGGTCATCGCCGGCTACTGCTCTTCCTTCGCGGTCTTCGTGACCGACTGGGCGACCTGCTCCGGCGACTTGGAACCGGAGATGAGCGCGGCGACGCTGTCGTTGATCTCCTGGCCGACGGCGGGCGCGTACGCCTGGTCGAGGTAGAGCTGGAAACCGGTGGCCTTCTTCAACTGCGCCTGTACGGCCTTGATGTTGGGGTCGGCGATGGCGCTCTCGGCCGCCGGAACGACGGGCAGCACGCCGGTCTTCTTCACCAGTTCCAGGTCGGTGGCCTCGGACGCGAAGAACTTGAGGAAGTCGACGGCTTCCTGCGGCGCGCCCCGGCGCAGGGCGTGGCCGCCGCCTCCGCCGAACACCTCGGTGATGGCGCCCTTGCCGCCCTCGACCGCGGGGAAGGGGAAGAATCCGAGGTCCTTGCCCAGGCCCTTGCCCGCGTCGGCCTGCACCACGGGCGCCCACTGCCCCATGAGCTCCATGGCCGCCTTGCCGTTGCCGACGGCGGCGGCCTGCCCGGTCGGGGAGGAGTAGGCGGCGCCGAGGTAGCCCTTCTGGAACGGCTGGAGGCCGACGAGTTCCTCGAGGTGCTCGCCCGCCTCGACGAAGGGCGCGCCGGTGAAGTCCTTGGCGTCGTAGGCCTTCTGCAGCGCCCCGGCGCCGGCGGTGCGCATCGCGAGGTAGGCCCAGTAGTACATGCCGGGCCACTTCTCCTTGCCGGCGAGCGCCAGGGGCGTGACGCCGGCGGACTTCAGCTTGCGCACGGTGTCGAGGAAGCCGCTCCAGGTGGTCGGGGGCGCGCTGATGCCGGCCTTCTTGAAGAGCGCCTTGTTGTACCAGAAGCCGATCATGCCGATGTCGAACGGGACGCCGTAGACCTTGTCGTCGATCAGGTACGGCTTCTTGGCGACCGGCAGCAGGGCGTCGCCCCAGGGCTTGGTCCTGTCGGTGAGGTCCTCGACGAGTCCGGCGTCGACCTGCTGCCGCAGTACGCCGCCGCCCCAGGTGTGGAAGATGTCGGGCAGCTTCCCCGAGGAGGTCAGGGCCGTCATCTTCGACTTGTAGGCGTCGTTCTCGAGCTGGACGATCTTTACCTTGACCTTGGGGTTCTGCGCCTCGAACTTCCGGGCGAGAGCGGCCCACACGCTCTTGGTCGGCTGGGTGGTGGAGATGTTCCACCACTCGATGGTGGTCGTCCCCGACGACCCTCCGTCCGAGTCCCCGCCGCATGCGGTCAGTGCCGTCATCCCCAGACCGGCAGCGGCGGAGGCCGCCAGGAAGCCGCGGCGGGACAGTGCCGGGTCGGCCATCATGCGCTCCTCGAAAGTTTCGGCTCAGATTCAGAAAGCTGCGTTGATGCCGCACCTTAGAGACAGCGGCCAAAGGGTGACAACCCCTCGGCATGAGGCAATCTCCAGTCCCTGAAGGGACGTTGACCGGTGGGCGAAACATTCGATTTGCCAGACGAACGTTACGGAGGAAACACGCTCCCGATCACACAGGGTGTTCATCGCGGGCCGGCCACGGATCGACCGCGGCCGCCGCTCAGCCGCACCGGCGGGCGGCTCGGCAGCCGCGTCACACACCCTCAGCTCGCGTTTTCGACTCGCTGACCGCCCCCGGCCGGGGCGCTCGGGCCCAGTCTTAACGGAAGCTTGACGCGCTCGGGCCCCTCATTCAGAGGCCACTGCATCACGCTCCGCTTACGCTGATCGGGCCGTCCAGGGATGGCCGGAACCACGCTGAACCACATCGGGAGCACGTCGATGGCCACCACCGAGCACCGGCCACCGAGCCGTACGGAGCCCGCCCCATCCAGCCGCCTGCGCGCCTGGATGCTGGAGGGCCTGTCCGACATGGGCAAGAGCCGCGGCCACACCGGTCCTCACGCCGAGCCCGAGCCCCCGCACAAGGGGCAGCCCTGGTGGCGGGTGATGTGCCTGACGGGTGTCGACTACTTCTCCACGCTCGGGTACCAGCCGGGCATCGCGGCCCTCGCCGCCGGCCTGCTGTCACCGATCGCGACCATCGTGCTGGTGATCGTCACCCTGGCCGGCGCCCTGCCGGTGTACCGGAGGGTCGCCGAGGAGAGCCCGCACGGCGAGGGTTCGATCGCCATGCTGGAGCGGCTGCTCTCCTTCTGGCAGGGCAAGCTGTTCGTCCTGACCCTGCTGGGCTTCGCCGCCACCGACTTCCTCATCACCATCACCCTGTCGGCCGCCGACGCCTCCACTCACCTGGTCGAGAACCCGCATCTGACCGACGTCCTGCACGACAAGCAGCTGCTGATCACCCTCGTCCTGGTGGCCCTGCTGGGCGCGGTGTTCCTCAAGGGCTTCCTGGAGGCGATCGGCGTCGCGGTCGCCCTGGTGGGCATCTACCTCGCGCTGAACGCGGTCGTGGTGGTCGTCGGCCTCTACCACGTCGTCACGGCCGGTCATGTGGTCACCGACTGGTCCAGCGCGCTCACCGCCCAGCACGGCAACGTGTTCCTCATGATCGGCGTGGCCCTGCTCGTCTTTCCGAAGCTGGCGCTCGGCCTCTCCGGCTTCGAGACCGGTGTGGCCGTGATGCCCCACGTCAAGGGCGACCAGGACGACACGGAGGAGCGGCCGACCGGCCGCATCCGCGACACCAAGAAGCTGCTCACCACAGCCGCTCTCATCATGAGCGTCTTCCTGATCACCACCAGCTTCATCACCACCCTCCTCATCCCCGAGAAGGAGTTCCAGCCGGGCGGCCCGGCCAACGGGCGCGCGCTCGCCTATCTGGCCCACGAGTACCTCGGCAACTCCTTCGGCACGATCTACGACATTTCGACGATCGCCATCCTGTGGTTCGCCGGCGCCTCCGCGATGGCGGGGCTGCTCAATCTGATGCCGCGCTACCTGCCCCGCTACGGCATGGCCCCGCACTGGGCGCGCGCCGTACGGCCCATGGTCATCGTCTTCACGCTGATCGCCTTCCTGGTCACGTGGATCTTCGACGCCGACGTCAACGCCCAGGGCGGCGCCTACGCCACCGGTGTGCTGGTCCTCATCAGCTCCGCCGCGATCGCGGTGACCATCGCCGCCCGCAAGGCCCGGCAGCGGAACTGGACCATCGCGTTCGCGGTCATCTCCGCGGTGTTCCTCTACACCACCGTCGCGAACGTCATCGAGCGCCCGGACGGCGTGAAGATCGGCGCCTGCTTCATCGCCGGCATCATCCTGGTCTCCCTGCTGTCCCGGCTGGCCCGTGCCTTCGAACTCCGCGTGACCAGCGTGACGCTGGACCCCATGGCGGAACGTTTCGTCCGGGACATGGCCAGCCGCCGGATGCGGTTCATCGCCAACGAGCCCGACCGACGGGACAAGGCCGAGTACCGCGACAAGATCGAGCAGATACGCAACGACAACGATCTCTCCGAGCAGGAGGACTTCGTCTTCGTCGAGGTCACGGTCACCGACCCGTCCGAGTTCGAGGCGAGCCTGACCGTACGCGGCGAGGTGCTCCACAACCGCTACCGCGTGCTGACGCTGGAGTCTTCCTCGATCCCCAACGCGCTGGCCGCGCTCCTCCTGCACGTCCGCGACACGACCGGCCGCACCCCGCACATCTACTTCGAGTGGACCGAAGGCGGCCCCTTCGCCAACTTCCTGCGCTTCTTCCTGTTCGGCCAGGGCGAGGTGGCCCCGGTGACCCGCGAGGTCCTGCGCGAGGCGGAACGGGACCGGAAGCACAGGCCGAGGGTGCACGTCGGCTGAACGCGACGCAAACGCACGCATATCCGGCGTATGGCATGCCCCGGGCTACCGTGCACCCATGAGTCTGAGCATCCGCAACCAGCTCCCCGGCACCGTCACCGCCGTCACGCCGGGCGAGGCCATGGCGACGGTCAAGGTGCGCCTCGCCGGCGGCCAGAACCTCACCGCGGCGATCACCCGCGAGGCCGCGGACGACCTCGGCCTCACCGCGGGCAGCGCCGTGCGCGCCCTGGTGAAGTCGACGGAGGTCTCGCTGGCCGTCGCCCCCGTCGAGGGCCTGTCCATCCGTAACCGGCTCCCGGGTACGGTCACGGCCGTCGCGACCGGCGACGCCATGGCCACCGTCCGGATCACCGTCGAGGGCGGCGAACTGACCGCCGCGATCACCAGGGAAGCCGCCGAGGACCTCGCCCTCGCGGCCGGAACCCCCGTCGTCGCCCTGATCAAGTCGACCGAGGTGTCACTCGCCGCCGAGTGAGCCGGGGAACGGCAGGAGGGGCCCTGCCGACAGCGGAGCCCCTCCCTCTGACGGGTCGGCCGGTCAGTCCTCGTACGCGTCCAGCGGCGGGCAGGAGCAGACCAGGTTCCGGTCACCGAAGGCCTGGTCGATACGGCGCACCGGCGGCCAGTACTTGTCGGCGGCAAAGACCCCGGCCGGGAAGACGGCGTCCTCGCGGCTGTAGGCGTGTTCCCAGTCCCCGGCCAGCGTGCCGGCGGTGTGCGGGGCGCCGCGCAGCGGGTTGTCGTCCGCGGGCCACTCGCCGGAGCCGACCTTCTCGATCTCCGCGCGGATGGCGATCATCGCCTCGCAGAACCGGTCCAGCTCGGCCAGGTCCTCCGACTCGGTCGGTTCGATCATCAGCGTCCCGGCGACCGGGAACGACATCGTCGGCGCGTGGAAGCCGTAGTCGATCAGCCGCTTGGCGACGTCGTCGACGCTCACCCCGGTCGCCTTGGTCAGCGGCCGCAGGTCGATGATGCACTCGTGCGCCACGAGCCCGCCGGGGCCGGTGTAGAGCACCGGGTAGTGCGGCTCCAGACGCTTGGCGACGTAGTTGGCGCTCAGCACCGCCACCTGTGTGGCCCGCTTCAGTCCCTCACCGCCCATGAGCCGGACGTACGCCCACGAGATGGGCAGGATGCCCGCGGAGCCCCACGGGGCCGCGGAGAGGGGGCCGACGCCGGTCTCCGGGCCCGCCTCGGGCTGCAGCGGGTGGTTCGGCAGGTGCGGCGCGAGGTGCTCGCGCACCGCCACCGGACCGACGCCGGGGCCGCCGCCGCCGTGCGGGATGCAGAAGGTCTTGTGCAGGTTCAGGTGCGAGACGTCACCGCCGAAGTGGCCGGGCTTGGCGAGCCCCACCAGCGCGTTGAGGTTGGCCCCGTCGACGTAGACCTGGCCGCCCGCCTCGTGGACCTGGCCGCAGATCTCGGAGACGTGCTCCTCGAACACACCGTGCGTGGACGGGTACGTGATCATCAGCACCGCAAGCTCGTCCCGGTGCTGCTCGATCTTCGCCCGCAGGTCCTCGACGTCGATCTCGCCGTCCTCGGCGGTCTTCACGACGACGACCTTCATGCCCGCCATCACCGCGCTCGCGGCGTTGGTGCCGTGCGCGGACGACGGGATCAGGCACACCGTGCGCTGCTCGTCCCCGTTGGCGCGGTGGTACCCGCGTACGGCGAGCAGACCGGCCAGCTCACCCTGCGAGCCGGCGTTCGGCTGGAGGGACACCTTGTCGTACCCGGTGACCTCGGCGAGACGGTCCTCGAGCTCCCGGATCAGCGTGAGGTAACCCGCGGCCTGCTCGACGGGCGCGAAGGGGTGCAGCTGACCGAACTCGGGCCAGGTGACCGGCTCCATCTCCGTGGTCGCGTTGAGCTTCATGGTGCAGGAGCCCAGCGGGATCATGCCGCGGTCGAGCGCGTAGTCGCGGTCGGCGAGCCGGCGCAGGTAGCGCAGCATGGCGGTCTCGGAACGGTGCTGATGGAAGACGGGGTGCGTCAGGTACTCGTCGGTGCGCAGCAGAGTCTCCGGAAGCACCTCCTCCGTGGCCGCGTCCAGCGCCTCGACGACGCCCTCGACGCCGAAGGCGGCCCACACGGCACGCAGCTGGGCGCGGGTGGTGGTCTCGTCGCAGGCGATCGAGACGTGGTCGGCGTCGACCAGTCGCAGGTTGACCCCGTTCTCCTGCGCGGCGGCCACGACGTCGGCGGCCCTGCCCGGCACCCGCACCGTCACGGTGTCGAAGTAGGCGCCGTGCACGACCTCGACCCCGCCGTTCTCCAGACCGGCGGCGAGGACCGTGGCGTACCGGTGGGTGCGCCGCGCGATGCCCTTCAGGCCCTCCGGCCCGTGGTAGACGGCGTACATGCCGGCCATGACGGCGAGCAGGACCTGCGCCGTGCAGATGTTGCTGGTGGCCTTCTCGCGGCGGATGTGCTGCTCACGCGTCTGGAGCGCGAGCCGGTAGGCCTTGTTCCCGTCGGCGTCCACGGACACCCCGACGAGCCGCCCCGGCAGGCTGCGCGCCATCTTCTCCCGCACCGCCATGTAACCGGCGTGCGGCCCGCCGAAGCCCATCGGTACACCGAAGCGCTGCGTCGTCCCGACCGCGATGTCCGCGCCGAGCTCGCCGGGGGACTTCAGCAGGGTCAGCGCGAGCAGGTCGGCGGCGACGGTGACGATCGCCCCGAGCTCGTGCGCCTGGTCGACGACCGGCTTGATGTCCCGTACGGCCCCGGAGGCGCCCGGGTACTGGATCAGCACGCCGTTGATCTCACGCTCGGCGATCTCGGCCGGGATGCCGTCGCCGAGGTCGGCGACGACGACCTCGACACCGGTCGGCTCGGCCCGGGTCCGGATCACCGCGACGGTCTGCGGCAGCGCGTCCGCGTCGACCAGGAACAGACCCTTCTTGTTCTTGCCCAGACGCCGCGACAGCGCCATGGCCTCGGCGGCCGCGGTGCCCTCGTCGAGCAGGGAGGCGCCGGAGGTCGGCAGCCCGGTCAGGTCGGCGACCATGGTCTGGAAGTTGAGCAGCGCCTCGAGCCGCCCCTGCGAGATCTCCGGCTGGTACGGCGTGTAGGCCGTGTACCAGGCCGGGTTCTCCATGACGTTGCGCATGACGACCGGCGGCGTGAAGGTGCCGTAGTACCCGAGACCGATCATGGAACCGAGGACCTGGTTGCGGTCGGCGAGGGAGCGCAGTTCGGCGATCACCTCGGCCTCGCTGCGGGCGCCCGGCAGGTCGAGCGCCTCGGCACTCTTGATCACGGCCGGAACCGCGGCGGCAGTGAGCTCGTCGAGCGAGCCGTAGCCGACCTGGGCGAGCATCTTGGCGCGGGCCTCGTGGTCGGGGCCGATGTGGCGCTGCTCGAAGGGGACTGCCTCTTCGAGCTCGGAGAGCGGAATGCGATGGGCGGTCATTTGCGGAGGCCTCCTGGTCTGACACGACCTTCGAGGGGCACCACGGCGCGGGTACCCGGACGGCCTCCCCCTCTGTCATCTCAACCTGAGAGCTTCACCGGATCGCCCGAAGGCCTCCGGCTTTCACCGTCGGTGAGAGCGGAAGCCGTCGACACCCGCCCTGCTTTCCAGAGTGACCTCGTCCGTGCGGTACGTGGGCCTGAGAGATTCCGGGGAGGATTTGCTCCTTCGGCGCCTCCGATGGTGTCCGGAGGACTCTCCCGCACGGGGTCAGCAGCCGTTGCCAGCCTACCAGCGAGGTCTACGCACGAACCTTCGAGTGGCCGCGTTCCCCATTGTGCCGTTTTGTAGTGTTTACGGATGAGTTGCGACCATGTGGAGGGCCCGTGCGAACCGATATCGATCCGCGCAACCTGATCGGCCGCAAGGCGTTCGACCGCAACGGAACCAGGATCGGCACGATCGACGAGGTCTACCTCGACGACGCCACCGGCGAGCCGGAGTGGGCGGCCATACGGACCGGCCTGTTCAGCAGGGACGCCTTCGTCCCCCTCGAGCCCAGCGAACTGATCGACGGCGCCCTCCACGTCCCCTTCGACCGCGCCCTGATCAAGGACGCCCCCGACTTCGGCGTGGGCCGCCACCTCTCACCGGAGCAGGAACTCCAGCTCTACCACCACTACGGCCTCGACGTGGCCGCCCCTCCCCCGCTCCGGGACCACGACTTCGGCAAGCTGGCCGACAAGGACGAGACGGCCACCTGACGCCCTCGACGGGCCCCTACGGGGCAGCGGACCGCGCCCCGACCGCCCCGGCCCCACCATCCGGCCCCCGGCCCCCCTCCGGTCTCGGCGCTCTCGGTAATACCAGCGGCAGCGGATCCGCCGGCTCCAGCTGCGGATCGTCGACCCGGAGCGTCCGCACCCGCCCCGGCCCCGAGTCGGGCGTCTCGAACCGCACGGTGACCCGTCCCAGCCCACTGCCCTGCACCCATCCGTGCCCGAACTCGGCGTGCCGCACGTCGTGCCCGGCGGGCCAGCGCCGCTCGGCGAGCGCGGGCCGCTCCTCGACCGGGGCTGTGGCGGGCTCCTCGAGGGGCCCCTCCGCGTTCGCCCGCTCCCCCGCCGCCTGTGCGAAGAGGTCCTCCTGCGTGTAGTCGGCGAGCCCGCTGACCCCCACCCCGAGCAGCCGCACACCACCCGTCGTGTCGACCGAGTCCAGCAGGCGGGCCGCCGCCTCCCTGATCACCCCGGGGTCGTCCGTCGGCCCCCGCAGCGTCTCGGACCGGGTGAGCGTCGAGAAGTCGTACCGCCGCACCTTCAGCACGATGGTCCGCCCGGACAGCCCCGCTCCGCGCAGGCGCCGCACGCACCGGTCGGCGAGTCGCTGCACCTCGAGACCGACCCGCAAGCGGTCGTGGATGTCCACGTCGTAGGTGTCCTCGACCGACACCGACTTCGCCTCCCGCTCCGCCACCACGGGCCGGTCGTCCCGCGCCAGCGCCATCGCGTAGAGCCCGTGCCCGTGCGCCTTCCCCAGCAGCCGCACCAGCTCGTCCTCCCCCGCCTCGGCGATCTCCTCGACCGTGGTGATCCCGGCCCGCCGCAGATGGTCGCCGGTCGCCGGGCCCACTCCGGGCAGCGTCCGCACGGACATGGGGCCGAGCATGGCCCGCTCCGTCCCCGGCTCGATCACCACCAGACCGTCGGGCTTGGCCTGCTCCGAGGCGATCTTCGCGAGCATCTTCGAGGCGGCGAGGCCGACCGATCCCGTGAGCCCGGTGACCGTCCGGATGTCCGAGCGCAGCTGTGCCCCGGCCAGCCGCGCCGACCGCTCGTCCCAGGCCGCTCCCCCGGCCTCCAGGTCCACGAACGCCTCGTCCAGGCTCAGCGGCTCCACGAGTGGCGACAAGGCACGCAGCAGCTCCATCACCCGCTCGCTGATCGCCCGGTAGAACCCGAAGCGCGGCACGAGGTAGGCGGCGTTGGGCGCGAGCCGCCGGGCCTGTGCCATGGGCATCGCGGAGTGCACCCCGAAGACCCGGGCCTCGTACGACGCCGTGGCCACCACGCCCCGCGGGCCGAGCCCGCCCACCACGACGGCCTTCCCGCGCAGGCTCGGCTTGGACGCCTGCTCCACCGAGGCGAAGAAGGCATCCATGTCGAGATGCAGGATCGTGGGCGCGGTTCTCACGACTCCGATGCTGCCCCATGCCACTGACAACGCCACCGAGCGACCGCCCGGCCCCTTTGGAGCAACCGCTTGCCGACCGGCGCGGAAACGTCCCGCCTCAAGCGTCGAGGGCTCTCCGGGCGGCTCAGACCGCCCGGTTCCGCCGCCGTGCCAGCTCGTCCGCCGGATTGGTCCCGACCAGGGTCTCGCCGGTGTCGATCCGCTCGCCGTGCAGCTGGGACAGTGCGCTCTCGACGTCCCGCCACACCACGCCCACGGCGATCCCGAAAACGCCCTGGCCGCCTTGGAGCAGGGCGTGCACCTCGTCCGGCGAGCTGCACTCGTAGACCGTCGCCCCGTCGCTCATCAGCGTCATGCGCTCCAGGTCGCTGAAACCGCGTTCCCTGAGGTGCTGGACGGCCGTGCGGATGTTCTGCAGTGACACCCCGGTGTCGAGGAACCGCTTGACGATCTTCAGTACGACGACGTCCCGGAAGCTGTACAGCCGCTGCGTCCCCGACCCGTAGGCGGGGCGCACGCTCGGCTCGACGAGGCCGGTGCGGGCCCAGTAGTCCAGCTGCCGGTAGGTGATACCGGCGGCCGCACAGGCCGTGGGGCCGCGATAGCCGATCTGCTCGGACGCCTCGGACGTCATGGACGCCGTCCCTCCGCTGCTCGGCACGACCGTAGGGAGCTGTGGAGTGTGATCGGCCGCCTCACCGGGCTGGGGATACCCCCCGCTCGCACGGAGCCGAGAACCGGGGGGAGCGTACGGACCGCTCGCCCTGAGACTGCGCTCGGGGCCGCCCCCAGCCGTACCGTCGCCGCTGCTTCTCACGCCGACCTCCGTCCTTGACCTGCCTTCTCGACGGTAGGCAGTCACCAGGGGTGCGTCAACGATCGCCACACTCGCCACGCCGAGTGATAATCACCCTAAGAGTGGTTTCCCGTGCCCCACCGCGGGGAAAGGCTAGCCGAATGCCCTCGGGACCGGCCGTGTGACGCTCTCACTCGCCGCCGGCACATGCGGGCCATTCGACCGCCCGGCATGCGGCGGGCGACCCCGCCGCGGACCTTGTCGTCCGCCGGGCCGCCCACACGTCCCACTGACCGCTGATGCTCCTCGCCGCCCGGAGCTCACTGACTGCTGCTGCCGAAGTCCTCCGGGGAGATCTGGTCGAGGAACTCGCGGAACTTCTCCACCTCGTCCTCCTGCTCGTCCGGGATCGCGATACCGGCGTCGTCGAGCACCGTGTCGCTGCCGTAGATCGGCGTCCCGGTACGCAGGGCGAGCGCTATGGCGTCGGACGGGCGGGCGCTCACCTCGACGCCGCTGGCGAAGACCAGCTCCGCGTAGAAGACACCCTCACGCAGGTCCGTGATGCGCACTTCCGTGAGCTCCTGGCCGACGGCTTCCAGCACGTCCTTGAACAGGTCGTGGGTCAGCGGTCGCGCGGGAGCCATGCCCTGCTGGGCGAAGGCGATCGCCGTCGCCTCACCCGGTCCGATCCAGATGGGGAGGTAACGGTCGCCTCCCACTTCACGCAGCAGCACGATCGGTTGGTTGGAGGGCATTTCCACCCGGACACCTACGACATCGAGCTCGTTCACACAGTAACCCTAGGCCGTGCTCGGGACGTTTGGGTAGTCGGGCAGGGAACGGGCGCCCGATCCGGCCTCGCGCAACGGGCACACCTCAGGGCAGCCGCACCCCGAGCGCCGTCTGCACCAGCGCGGCGTGCAGCTTCACCGTGAGCCCCGCCAGTTCCTTGGTACGAGCCTGCGCATGCGCCCTGGTCTGCGGGTTCCGGTGCCGCTTCAGCGGGGCCACCACCTGGTCCACGAGCCCCGCCTCGCGGTCGGCGGCCGCCTTCATCACCCGCAGGTGCCGCGGCTCGATCCCGAACCGCCCCAGCTCGGCGACAAGCCCGGCCACCGTGACCGCCTCCGCCTCGTACGCCCCGTCCTCCAGTGGAGTGACGAGCCCGTACGACTCCCACTCGATGAGCTCCCGCTCGTCGACACCGGCGGCGGCGAGCAGCTCCGCGCGGCTGATCCTGGCCGCGGTGGGCGCCTCGGAGGGCTCGGGCACGGGGTCGCCGTCCCGCTGCCGGCCCAGGGAGGGCAACGGGACCGCCTCACCGCGCTCCATGGCGTCCAGGTGCTCGCGGATCACCTTCAGGGGCAGATAGTGGTCCCGCTGCATCCGCAGGACGTGACCGAGGCGCTCGACGTCATGGGCGCTGAACTTGCGATACCCCGACGGGGTCCGCTGCGGCTCGATGAGCCCCTCCGACTCCAGGAAACGGATCTTGGAGATGGTGACTTCGGGAAACTCGTCGCGCAGCGCGTTCAGCACCGTGCCGATACTCATCAGCCCACTGTCCGTGGCGGCGGCGCCGTGCCGGGCACCGCCGCTCGGTGTTTGCAGCATGGACCTTCCCTGACGGACGGACCTTCGCGGGATTCCCCGGACGGAATCCGGGTCAGTAGCCCCGCTGGCTGGCGTAGAAAACCAGCCGGTACTTGCCGATCTGCACCTCGTCGCCGTTGTTCACGGCGACCTGGTCGATCCGCTCGCGGTTCACGTACGTGCCGTTCAGGCTGCCCACGTCGGCCACCGTGAACGAGCCGTCCTGACCGCGGCGGAACTCCACGTGCCGCCGGGAGACCGTCACGTCGTCCAGGAAGATGTCGCTCTGCGGGTGACGCCCGGCCGTGGTCAGATCGCCGTCCAGCAGGAAGCGGCTGCCCGAGTTCGGCCCGCGGCGCACGACCAGCAGCGCGGAACCAAGCGGCAGCGCGTCGACGGCCGCCTGCGCCTCAGGAGAGAGCGTCGGCATCTGCGTCTGGCCGGTGGCCTCACTGTCGTAGGCCTCGAGACCGGAGATGGAGATCGTGGACGTCGTCTCGGACGGCCGCTCCGGCGTGGCTCCGGCTCGCAGCGGCGCACCGCAGTTGGAGCAGAAGCGGCTGTTCTCCGCGTTGCGGTTACCGCACCTCGTACACACCAGGGCCGACATCGGATCCTCCTGCCGCGGTTGCCCGAAACCTATGCCGCCGGGCTGTGCAGGGTCAACCGACGGCGCACCCTGACCTCCGGGAACGTCGCCGCCCTGACCACCGACCTGATCGCGGAACAGCGGCCGCTGGCCTTCCTGGTCAGGCTGTGCGCGATGACGGGCGGTCGCGTTGTCGCTACCTTCTCGCGCGCTCTTGCCGAACAACTTCGCAAACAACTTCACGGGCGATTCCCCTTGACCGAAACAGACCCGCCCGTGGGGCAGGACGAACCCTGACTGAACACTCTGGCCGACCCGGACATCCTGACAACGTCCGTCTGCACCAGACAGTTTCCACCACGCACCACCCATTCGGTGCGCCGACCCCCCGCAACCTCATGCCCTCGCCGGACGCCGCCCATGCACCCCCGGTTCACTGCGAGGACGACCGAGCGTAGTCAGGCCGCTTCGCTGCTCGCAAGGCGTCCACGACGATCTTGGTCGACCGCTCGATGGTGACCGTGGCCTGTTCCTTCTCGAGAGTCTGCACCACACCTCCAGGGATGTTGAGCGCCGGCTCGAGATCCTGCGGCTTGCCGATGACCTTGAAACGATAGGGAGCGTTGATCTTGTTCCCGTCGACGGCCACACCCTTGCCGGAGTCCGTCAGATAGGTGCCCGCGACGACCCGTACACCGTTGACCTGAATCGCCTCGGCACCCGCCGCGCGCAGCTCCTGGACCCCGTCGAGCAGCATGTCCGCCTCGACCGTCCCCTTCGTGTCCTCGATGGTCATCGTGATGCCGGGACCCTCCGCGGCCACGGTGCCCGCCAGGATTCCGAGTTGCCTCTCCTTCTCGATCGTCTGCTTGCGGGCCTCCTCGGCCTGGTCCGAGCTGTTCTCCAGCTCGTCGCGCTGCTTCTCGAGACCTTGCTTCTCGTCCTCAAGACGCTGAGTGCGGTCATCCAGTTCATCGAGGATCCGGACGAGATCCTCCTGACGCGCACCGCGCAGGGCGCTGTCACTGTCGCTGTTCGAGGCCACCTGCACGGCCAGCCCGAAACCAAGGCCGAACAGCAGCAACGCCACGATCAGTTGGGCCCGGCTGACCCGCGGCGGCCACAGCACCTGCACCAGCCGCTGCCGGCCGGTCAGCCGCGGTTCGGCGGCCGTCTCCGGTTCAGGCTCAGGTTCCCGCACCCGCTCCTGTTCGGGTTCCGGCTCCGGTTCTCGCTCCGGTTCCGGAGTGGCCCGTGCGGTCGGCACCGACGGAGTCACTTCATCGGGCAACTCCTTGCGGAACCTGTTCCCGGACTCGGCCTTCCCGTCGCGCCGGTCCGCGCGCGTGTGGCCGTGCTCCTCGGCCGGCTGCTCGTCGTGCTCGCTCATCGGCCTCACGCCCGGAACACGTGCCGGCGGATCGCCGCGGCGTTGGAGAAGATCCGGATGCCGAGGACGACCACCACACCGGTGGACAGCTGGGCCCCCACACCCAGCTTGTCGCCCAGGAACACGATCAACGCGGCCACGACCACGTTCGACAGGAACGACACGACGAAGACCTTGTCGTCGAAGATGCCGTCGAGCATGGCCCGCAGCCCGCCGAAGACGGCGTCGAGCGCCGCCACGACAGCGATCGGCAGATAAGGCTCGACCACCGCCGGAACCTCAGGCCGGACCAAGAGGCCGGCCACGACTCCCACGACGAGGCCCAGTACGGCGATCACGATGTGCCCTTCTCGTTCTTCTCAGTGCTCGGCTGTGCTGTACGTACGGTCACGCTCGGTGCGGCGGGCAGCCGGAGGTCGTCCTCCACCGAGATGGCTGTCCTGACGCCGTAGCCCTCCTGGAGCGCGTTCAGGTACAACCCGTCCGCGCTGTTCTGAAACCGCGTGCTCAGCCGCTGTCCGTCCCCCACCGCGAGCACCGTGTACGGCGGCACCAGCGGTTTGTTGTCGACCAGTATCGCGTCACCCGCGGCCCTGATCGCGGACAGCGCCGTCAGCCGCTGCCCGTTGATGGAGACCGCCTCGGCACCCGACTCCCACAGCCCGTTGACCACGCGCTGCATGTCCCGGTCACGAACCCGCCCGGTGTCGGAGAACCCGGAGGTCTCCCGAGGGCCGCCGCCCTCCCCGCCCCCGTCGGCCTCCTTGGCGTCGTTCACCACGAGCTTCACGCCCGGGCCGTGCACCGCGGAGGCGCCCGACAGGATGCCGACCAGGTCGGAATCGGCGCTGCCGCCGCTGTGCTTCAGCGCCTCGCGCTGCCGCGCGCTCACGTCCTCGCGCAGCCGGTCGACGGAGTCCTCCAGCTGGTCGGCCGTCTCGGACTCCCGGTCGATACGGTCGACCAGCTCTTCCCGCTCCTTGGCGACGACCGGAGCGGCAACCCGCGCCTGCGCCGCTCCCACGGTCACCACGAGCGCCGCCAGCACCAGACCGGCGGCGAGCCCCAGCTTCGACCGCAGGGTCTTCGGCATGCCACCCTCGCCCGCGGCCTTCTTCCGCGCGGCGGCCTCGGCGTATCCGTCGTCGAGACTGTGGTCCATGACGTTGGTGAGCAACGACATGGACGCGTCGAGGCGCCGGGGCCGCGCGGGTGTGCTCCGAATGGGGGGTTGCTGCGGCATGCCGCACATCGTCGCACGTCGTGGCCACTACCTCCGAACGGCCCCACCGGCGTGCCGGACAGGCCCCGTTGGGGACACTTGTCCGGCACGCACGCGTGCAGGCCGTTCTACCGGCCGGCGCTGTCCACGACCGCCGACCATTCGTCCAGCAGGGCCTGCGCGGAGGCGTCGTCCGGCCCCTCGGCCCACAGGTGGGTGACGGCCTCGGCCGGGTCCGGCAGCACCATCACCCAGCGGCCGTCGGTCTCCACCACACGCACCCCGTCCGTGGTGTCCACGAAGCGGTCTCCGGCCGCCTCGACGACCCGCCGCATCACCAGACCCTTGACGGCCCACGGAGTCGCCAGGTCCCGCTTCAGGACGTGCGCCCGCGGGATCCGCGCGTCGATCTGGCTGAGCGTGAGCTGCGTCCGTGCCACCAGCCCGATCAGCCTCACGAAGGCCGCCGTGGCGTCGTACACGCTGCTGAACTCGGGGACGATGAAGCCGCCCTTGCCGTCGCCGCCGAAGATCGTCCCTTCCTCACCACCCACGCGCGTGAGATCGTCGGGAGAGGTCGTCGTCCACTCGACCTGCGTGCCGTGGTACGCCGCCACCTGCTCGGCGATCCGGGTCGTGGTCACCGGCAGCGCCACCCTGCCACTGCGCCGCTCGGCCGCGACCAGGTCCAGCATCACGAGCAACGCCCGGTCGTCCTCGATGATGCGCCCCTTCTCGTCGACGAGGGACAGCCGCTCACCCACCGGGTCGAACCGCACACCGAACGCGGCCCCCGAGGACGCCACGATCTCCCCGAGACGCACCATTCCCGACCGCCGCATGTCGGCCGTCTCCGTCGGCCTCGACTCGTCCAGACCGGGGTTGATCGTGAGCGAGTCGACGCCGAGCTTCCCGAGCAGGCTCGGCAGCACGAGCCCCGCGCTGCCGTTGGACGCGTCCACGACCACCTTCAGCCCGGAGTCCGCGATCCCGGTGGTGTCGACGTTCCGCAGCAGCGACCCGGTGTACGAGTCGAAGACACTCGCGGGGAAGTGCAGGTCACCGATTTCGCCGGGGAAGGCACGCCGGTACTCCTGCCGGGCGAACACCCGGTCCAGCTTGCGCTGGCTGCCCTGTGAGAGGTCGGCGCCCTGCCCGTCGAAGAACATGATGTCGACGGAGTCCGGCACGCCCGGCGTGGTCCGGATCATGATTCCGCCCGCGCTGCCCCGCGCGGTCTGCTGCCGCGCCACGGGCAGCGGCACGTTCTCCAGGTCCCGCACGTCGATGGCGCTGGCCTGCAAGGCGGAGATCACCGCCCGCTTCAGCGCACGGGCACCACGCGAGTGGTCACGAGCCGTGGTGACCGTAGAGCCCTTTTTCAGGGTCGTCGCGTACGCACCGGCGATCCGTACGGCCAGCTCCGGCGTGATCTCCACGTTCAGGATTCCGGACACACCGCGGGCACCGAAGAGATGCGCCTGTCCCCTGGACTCCCAGATCACCGAGGTGTTGACGAAGGCGCCGGCCTCGATGGTCTTGAACGGATATACACGCACATTGCCCTGGACGATCGATTCCTCACCGATCAGGCACTCATCCCCGATGACCGCCCCGTCCTCGATCCGCGCCGCACGCATGATGTCGGTGTTCTTTCCGACCACGCAGCCGCGCAGATTGCTGTGCGGCCCCACGTAGACGTTGTCGTGAACGACGGCCTTGTGCAGGAATGCCCCGCTCTTGACGACCACGTTGGAGCCCACGACGGTGTGCTCACGGATTTCGGAACCGGCCTCGACCTTGGCGTAGTCGCCGATGTAGACGGGCCCGCGGAGCACGGCGTCGGGGTGGACTTCGGCTCCCTCCGCGACCCACACCCCCGCGGAGATCTCGAACCCGTCGATGTCGACGTCGACCTTGCCCTCCAGGACGTCGGCCTGCGCCTTCACATAGCTCTCGTGCGTGCCGACGTCCTCCCAGTAGCCCTCGGCCACGTAGCCGTAGATGGGCTTGCCTTCCTTCATCAACTGCGGGAAGACGTCACCGGACCAGTCGACGGGCACATCGGGCTCGACGTAGTCGAAGACCTCGGGCTCCATCACGTAGATACCGGTGTTCACGGTGTCGGAGAAGACCTGGCCCCAGGTGGGCTTCTCGAGGAAGCGCTCCACCTTGCCTTCCTCGTCGACAATGGTGATACCGAATTCCAGCGGATTGGGCACCCGCGTCAGACACACCGTGACCAGCGCGCCCTTTTCCTTGTGGAAGTTGATCAGTTCGGTGAGGTCGAAATCCGTGAGAGCGTCACCGGAAATGACGAGGAAGGCATCGTCCTTCAACGCCTCTTCGGCGTTCTTGACACTTCCGGCGGTACCGAGTGGCTTCTCCTCATTGGCATAGGTGAGCTCCATACCGAGCTCTTCGCCGTCACCGAAGTAGTTCTTGACGAGCGAGGCCAGGAACTGGACAGTTACGACTGTTTCGTTGAGCCCATGCCTTTTGAGCAGCCGCAGAACATGCTCCATGATCGGGCGGTTGGCCACGGGCAGGAGCGGCTTGGGCATGCTTGAGGTCATGGGGCGAAGGCGCGTGCCTTCGCCTCCGGCCATCACGACGGCCTTCATGTCGGAAGCGTCCTCCTCTAAGAGACGACGGTCTAGCCGACTTCACCCGCCAGGATTGTCCCGCACTTTTCGGCCACAGGCCATCGGGGCCGACACGGGCGGACCAATCCGCGAGCTCATTCGGCTATGGCGTCCGCACGGACCAGGCGGCGGACTTGTACTACGTAGAGGACTCCTGCCCACCAGTACAGCGTTGTACCCCATCCGGCGAACGCCCATCCGAAAACTGCGGCGAGTGACGAGATCCAACCACTGTCGTCACTGAGCAGGAGCAGTGGGAAGGCATACATCAGGTTGAAGGTGGCGGCCTTGCCCAGGAAGTTCACCTGGGGTGGCGGATAGCCGTGCCGGCGGAGGATGCCCACCATCACCAGCAGAACCAGCTCTCGCGCGAGAAGTACAGCGGTCAACCAGAGGGGCAGAATCTCGCGCCAGGTGAGACCGACCAAAGTCGAGAGAATGTAGAGCCGGTCGGCGGCGGGGTCGAGGAGCCGGCCGAGGCTGCTGATCTGGTTCCAGCGCCGCGCGAGCTTGCCGTCCAGGTAGTCACTGATGCCGCTCAGGGCCAGGACCAGGAGGGCCCAGCCGTCACTCTTGGGCCCACCGAACTCAGGCCGCAGAATCAGCCACAGGAAGAGGGGCACGCCGACGAGCCGCGCCATGCTGAGGATGTTCGGGATGGTGAGCACACGGTCCGTCTGGACGCGAGTCTCCTGAACCTCCACCCGGGGGCCTCCTGTGGGAAACGTACCAACGATGCCCCCTGACCTTACCTCAACGCAAAAAAGCTCTGGCTCTCGGGCTGTGTGCCCAAGAGCCAGAGCTCTAAAAGGAGTTCGGCGGCGTCCTACTCTCCCACAGGGTCCCCCCTGCAGTACCATCGGCGCTGTAAGGCTTAGCTTCCGGGTTCGGAATGTAACCGGGCGTTT